>JAEPMM010000063.1 GCA_017643965.1 Marinobacter sp. | reverse complement strand
TCGGTGGTGGTCGTGGTTTCCCAGTTGCCGCCAGCGTTCAGGGTCAGCCACTGGAAGGGAGAATACTCGACGTTGCCAAACGCCCGGGACTGGTAATTGTTTCCGCGTCCGTTGAAGAAGGTTTATGAACGAAAGGTGTCCCTGCGATAGCCAAGCCCGGAAACCAGCTTGAGGTCCGGGTTGAAGTAGAGGGTGTCCTGAATTTCGAATTCAAGCCGGGACTCTTCGATGTCTTCGTTCAGATCGGCAATGAGCGGGGCCGGGACATCACCGGCGTTGCAGTCTCCCGGCTCGAAATCAAAATCCGGAGGATTGCCGTCGAGGATGCTGTCAATCTGTGGCCCCGAAATGCAGATGGGCCAACGTTGCCGCCGCTGGTAGTTCTGAAAGCTGACCTGAAAGTGGAAAAAATGATTGGTCGAGGTGGCCACGTTGAGGCGTGTCTGAAGGTAGTAGTCGTCAACGATGATATCCGGATCGCCGGTGGCGCCCAGTTTGCCATTTTTACGCAGGTCTTCTTCATTAACGCCATCTACGATGCCGCCGCGCAGGTCCAGACTGATCTGGTCAGATAATCGCGCTATACCGTCGTAGGTGAAGGTGTTGATGTTGTGGCCATCATTAAACGGGAAGAACTGGTCATCGTCTACCTGCTTATCAAAGCCGTCAGACCGGCGTTTTTCGTAGGCCAGTCGCCAGCTGTAGGGTGCGCTGGCTTCGCCCACGGAACCGAAAGTGCGCAGGTAACCCCGTGAGCCGGATGCCGCACCAAGTTGCACGCCGGCCGTGTCGTCCGGCGAGCGGGTAATGATATTAATTGTACCGAGAAACGCATTGATGCCGTGGGCGGCGGAGTTGGGTCCGCGGCTGACTTCGATACGCTCTATCAGCTCCAGAGGCACCGGCATGGTGTGCCAGTCGGTGTCTGACAGGCTGGCACGGTAGGAGGTGCGGCCATCCACCTGAATCTGCAGGCGCCGTTGCTCGTAATGGACGGTGCCATGGTAACTGGTGACCGGATTGTTGCTGCCGACTTCCGCCACGGTCATCCCGGGCACCAGGCGAAACACCTCAACCAGGTTCATAACACCAAGATCCCGAATCAGCTCGCCCTCAATAATGGTGGTGGTACCGGGCACCCTGGATTTCGGCTGACGGAGGCGGGTGGTGGTCAGCACCTCAGGCAGGGGCGGTTCCACGGAATCAAGGCCTGAAAAATCCGGAATCGGCTCGTCGCTGTCAGCCAATACCGGCGCAGTCAGCAGAGTGGCAGTCGCGACCAGCAGAGCGGCAGGAACAGACAGGCCACAACGCCGGAAACAGTGAAATGAAGAATTGGCAACAGGGTTCGTAACGGGCATGACTGTCGTTTTATAATGGTGTAAATGAGGGTTTTGTTGTCGTGCTGGCCTACTTTATCTGTATCCTAGGTGACCACACTGCATTTGTCTCTCAAATTTGTAATTGATCTCCGTCACAAGAGTTAGCACCACATGACTTGTTGGGAAATATTGGGCATCGAGCCAACCCGCGATCCGCGTCAGATCGAGGCGGCTTATGAGCAGCAAAGTAAATTCGCCACCGGTGAGGAGGCAGAGCGGCTTGCGGCAGCGTACCGCGAAGCCCTGGGTCGGGAGCCTCAGCCGCAGCCTGAACCGGTCGCCGGCGAACCCGGGGCGGCGATCGCGGAGGCGGCGCCGGTGGTTGACGACGCCCCGCTGGATGCCAACGAGCAACAGGTGGTCCGCGAGGTGGTGATCCAGATCAATGCGCTGCTGAATGACAGCAATCGCAGCCGCGACCCGCAGATCTGGAAAGCCATTCTGGGCGAGCCACCCGCGGATCAGCCCAAATTGCGTCGTGAGATAGGCCGCAGCCTTGAGTCACGGGTCCGGCCCATGGCGGAAAACGGCACCTTTCCAGCGCCGGTAGTTCAGTTCCTGGGTCGCTGGTTTGAATGGTATAGCCTCAACGAAGTCACCAACCCCATCACCAGTGAGGACGACCAGGAGGCGCCAACCCGGGAGCAGGAGGCTGCCAAGGAGTTGCCGCCACAAATGGTCAACTTCTGGCCGGCGGTGATTGGCTGGATCGTCGGGTTAGCCATTCTGGCTATGTTGTTCGGCGGTATGGGCGGCGGCTGACGCCGCCTCGATTTTTTCCCGGTATTTTTGGGCCAGTATGGCTCCCACAATGACCTGGATCTGGTTGTAACACATGATCGGCAACACGATCATGCCGAAGCCGGGATGGCCAGAGAACAGCACCTTGGCCATCGGAAGGCCTGAGGCCAGACTCTTCTTGGAACCGCAGAACACCACGGCGGCCTCGTCTTCAAGACTGAAGCCGAAACGCCTGACCAGAAAACGTGCCATCAGCATGAACAGACCGAGCAGCAGGCAGCAGAGCACTATTGCCAGCACAATGGCTGTCATCGGCAGGTTCTGCCACAGGCCGCTTTCCACAGAGTGTGAGAATGCGGAATAGACAATAATCCAGATCACACACTGATCGTACCTCGCCATCAATCCCTCGTTTCTCCCCAGGAAGCCACCAAGCCATGGGCGCATGGCATGACCTGCGGCGAAGGGCAGTAACAGCTGCAGCACAATGTCCTGGAGCGCCTCAGCGATCGAAAAATTCCCACTGCCGGAGGTGCTGACCAACAGCAGCAACAGAAACGGTGTCAGCATCATTCCGAACACATTGGAGGCAGCGGCGCTGCAGATGGCCGCGGGCACATTACCGCGAGCCATGGCGGTGTAGGCAATGGAAGACGACACCGCAGACGGCAGCACCCCCGGATACAGGAACCCCAGCCCGAGATCTTCCGGCATCCACTGCGGCGCAAAGCCACTGATGCCGTTGATGGGCAGTACCGCGAGTGGAAAGAACACAAACGTCAGCAGGGTAATAAGAATGTGCAGCCGCCAGTGGGTTGCGCCGGCTACGATCTGTTGGCGAGACAGCGCCGCCCCGTGCAGAAAGAACAGGAGTGCCACAGCCACCGTGCCGAGGGTCGCAAGCCAGTCCGCTGCGTTACCCCGTACCGGCAGAAACGATGCCAGCACAATGGCGCCCAGCAAAAGCAGGGTGAATGTGTCGATCCGGAATTTCATGGTCAGTCTCTCCCCAGCGCATCAAGGCTGGGTTTAAGCAGAGCCTGGGCCAGAGTCTGCGCGCGCTCTTCATCGCGGCGACGAATCGCAGCCAGCAGCAGCTCATGATCTTCCTGGGAAGGTTCCGGCAGATCGGGTTCGGTTTCGGTGCTTTCTATGGTGCTGGACACCCCGGGCGAGAAATAGTCGTACAGCTCGGTAAGGGCAGGGTTGTGGGAAGCCGCCACCAGTGCCCGGTGAAAGGCCTGATCATGACGAATGCGGGCGGAGATGTCCGTGCCGGCTTTGGCGCGGGCATCCAGTGCCAGGGTCATGAGTATCAGATCTTCATCTGTCCGGCGCCGGGCTGCCAATCGGGAGGCTTCGGTTTCAAGCATGATGCGCACTTCGAGCTGGTCGCCCAGTTGTGATCGCGCAATGCGACGGAGCGTTTCCCCGGCATCCCGTGTGGCTCTTACATAAGTGCCGTCGCCCTGGCGGGTCTCAAGCATACCGACGTGCACCAACACCCGCACAGCTTCCCGCACCGTATTGCGACTGACGCCAAGGGCCGATGATAGTTCGGCCTCGACCGGCAGGCGGGAACCCATGGGCCACTGGCCCTGTTCGATAGCGGCGCGGAGGCTGGCAATCGCGGTTTCCACGAGAGAGCCTTTCTTGATCGGTGAAAGTGTCATGTCTATCATCCTGCAAGCATATGACCCAATCATCCTATGAATCCAGGTAAAACTCAACTCCCGGCCGGCCGGCGGGGAGTGGAAGGCAGGCCGAGCTGTGTTCAGGTTGCCTGAGCAGGGCTCAGAAACTGATAATCGTTGGTGTCCACACGCCGCGTCGAGAGACGGTAGTTGAAGGTGAATCCGGGCCAGTTGACCGTGTTTTTGCCGTTTTCATCCAGGTACCAGGACGAGCAGCCAGAGGCCCAGACGCTGCCCTCGAGGCCCGACTGAATGGCACTGCTGAAGGCTTTCTGGCGCTCCGGCAGCACATCCATGGCGGCGCCCGGGTATTTCTCCAGCGCCTCCAGGCAACCCAGCACGTAGCGCACCTGGGATTCGAGCATGTACACAATGGAGTTGTGAGCCAGGTTGGTGTTCGGGCCATACAGAATGAACAGATTGGGGAAGCCGTTCACTGAAATGCCCTTGTACGCCTCGGCGCCGTCTGCCCAGGCTTCGTTGAGGGTGACACCCTGGCGCCCGGTAATTTCCATCGGCGCAAGGAATTCCGACGCCGCAAACCCGGTGCCCAGAATAATGGCATCCACCTCATGGCGCTTGCCGTCTCTGGTGACCACACCGGTTTCATCGATACGATTAATGGATTCCGTGACCAGATCCACGTGAGACTGGTTGATGGCGGGATACCAGTCGTTTGAAATCAGGATCCGCTTACAGCCGATCTGGTAGTCTGGAATGATGTGTTTGAGTTTTTCCGGGTCGGTGACCTGCTTGCGGGCCTCATTCCGGGCCTGACGGGCGAACAACTCCAGCAAACCACTGAATTTGGTGAACGCCAGCCCACGGCTTTCATTCTTCCAGTAGATCAGATAACGATAAACCCGGTCCCAGGCCGGCACGGATTTGAACAGGGCCTGCTCCCATGCCTTGAACGGTCTGTCCGGCTTGGGTAGCACCCAGGCAGCAGAGCGCTGAAAGAGGCTCAGAGATTTCACCTTTCTGGTGATCTCCGGCACAAACTGGATGGCGCTGGCGCCGGTACCGATCACCGCCACCGTCTTGCCGGTAAGGTCAACGCTGTGATCCCAGCGCGCCGAATGGAAAAGTGTGCCCTGAAAATCGTCCATGCCCTTGATCGACGGATACGCCGGTTGATTCAGCTGGCCGGTGGCGGTCACAACCACATCCGCAACCAGTGGCTCGACATCGCGGATGGTTACGGTCCATTGGTTGCCCGCCTCATCGAATTCGGCACTGGTGACTTCGTGATGGAAGCGGATATGGGACGCCAACCCGTACTTCTCGACGCATCCTTCCATATAGCCGAGAATTTCTTCCTGCAGTCCGAATTTGCGTGACCAGTCGTGCTTTGGCTCGAAGGAGTAGGAATAGAAATGCGACTGCACATCGCAGGCGGCGCCCGGGTAGGTGTTGTCCCGCCAGGTACCGCCCACATTGCCCGCTTTTTCAAGCAGGATGAAATCATGGTGGCCGGCTTTTTTCAGCTGGATGGCCATGCACAGACCACCAAAGCCGGTACCGATGATAATCACCGAGGGTTTGCGTCCGGTTGCCTTGTTCGTCATCGCCTGAATCCTGTTTGTTGTTATCACTGCATTGAATTCAGTGAGTATATAGTGCCAAGCAGGCTTCAGGGATGGCTGATGTGTGCAAACCGGATAGTCAGAACGATCAATAGCGGAGCAGAGCAGAGCCCCAGGTAAAGCCACCACCGAAGGCTTCCAGCAGCACCACTTCGTTTTTCTGGATGCGACCATCACGCACCGCCGCATCCAGGGCGAGGGGGATTGAGGCGGCAGAGGTGTTGCCGTGCTTGTTGACCGTGACCACCACCTGGTCCATTGACATGTTCAGCTTTTTGGCGGTGGCCGCGATGATTCGCAGATTGGCCTGATGGGGCACCAGCCAGTCAATATCGGATTTTTTCATCTGATTGGCAGCCAGGGTTTCATCCACGATCTTGCCCAGCGTGTTCACCGCCACCTTGAACACTTCACTGCCCTTCATCTCGACAAAGCCCAGGCCGGCTTTGACCTGTTCGTAGTTGCTGCCAACACCGCAGGGCACATGCAAGAGTTCCTCGTAGCGGCCGTCAGCGTGAATATGGGTCGAGAGTATGCCGGTTTCTTCACTGGCCTCCAGCACCACCGCGCCGGCGCCGTCACCAAAGAGCACACAGGTACCGCGATCTTGCCAGTCGATGATGCGTGAAAACACTTCGGCGCCAATCACCAGGGCTTTTTTACTGCTGCCGGTTTTGATGAACTTGTCCGCTACTGACAGCGCGTAGACAAAGCCGCTGCACACAGCCTGAATATCGAAGGCAGGGCACCCATGGATGCCAAGGCGGGCCTGTAGAATGCACGCTGAGCTGGGGAAGATCTTGTCCGGCGTCGAGGTGGCGAACACGATCAGATCGATCTCCCGCGCATCGATGCCAGCAGCGTCTATGGCGTTTCGAGCCGCCTGCTCGGCGAGATCGACGGTGCTCTGATCATCCAGCGCAATGTGCCGTTGCTCGATACCGCTGCGCTCCCGTATCCACTGATCCGAGGTATCCACCATTTTCTCAAGGTCTTTATTGGTAACGACATTGTCGGGCAGATAGGAGCCGGTGCCGGTAATGCGTGCAAAGGTCATGCGTGAATATCCCAGGGCGTATCGGATTTAACGTCTGACCATGCTATACCCATGGTCCTTTGTGCGTTATTAGCGATTTGTCAAAGACCCGCGTAATGCGGCACGCTGATCTATGATGAACAGAGAGGTCATGTCAGGCCTCTGACATTCGGCAGAGAGGAGAGCGGCAGATGGGCATTTCCAAACACGAGCTTCACGCAGAATTTCCGCAGTACAGTGGGCTTATCGACGAACTTAAAGCCAAAGATATGAAATTTCAGGAACAGTTAAGGCAGTATTCATCTCTGGATCAGGAAATCGTAGGTTTGGAGCTCAGGGACTCACCCATCGGAGACGACAAACTCCACCGAATGAAACAGAAAAGGGCGCAGCTGAAAGACGATATCTATCAGGTGCTGACCCGTCAGTCGGGCTCAGCCGATTAGGCAGAAACCCGTCATTCCCGCGTGGCGCGACGGCGGAGTAGTGGTTTCCAAGTATTTGTTGGCAGGACGTTTATCAATAATATAGGTAACTATCTTAAGCCGGAGACGGTTTTTCCCTTTTGTTTACCTGAGTGTGGATAAGCGCGATGAAAAAAGCTGCTTCGTTGTACAAGGGGTGGAGAATGAAGCGTAACTTTCTTCACCTGGTCATGACCATGGACCCTCGCCTGTTGCAAGACGTGGGCTACCCGCCGGAAGTGGTTGAAACCCGGTTGAAAACGCCGTTCTGGAAGTTCTGCTGAACCACCGGAACGGCGCGTTCCTTACACCAGCCAGCCAAAAAGAAAATCGAAGAGCGAACTGAAGAAGCCACCACCGCTCTGGACGCGTGGCTGCTGCTGTTCAGTGTGCGTCTTCACGGGTGCGGGGTCGGCCGCTGTCGGTTCCGCCGGCAACCCGGCGACCAGCTCGGTATCCTTTGTTGTGCTCTCGTCTGTTGATGGGGCGTCGGATGCTGCAACTTGCTCAGCTGTTGCCGGCTCCGTTTCGGTATTCTCCGCCTCGGTGCTCTCAGTCTCGGCACTCTCAGTCTCGACATTCTTAATCTCGACACTCTCCGGAACCTCAGCGTCAGCGACTTCAGGCTCTGTCGAGATTGAGATCACAACCAGTTGTTCTTCCGTCTTTTTCTCTTTCTTCCTGATGTCAGTTTCTGCGATTACAGGTTTCTCTGCGGGCACTGCTTCCAGTGCCGGCTCGGCGCGGGGTGCCGTGGCTACCTGCGGAGCGGGTGTCGGCTTTGCCGTCACGATCGGTTCTGGGGCGGGTTCCGGTGTTGATTGCGGCGCGGGTTCCGGGGCGCGCTCCGGCGCTGGCTCAGACCGAGCAACAGGGCGCGCTGCGGGTCGGGACGACTCCGGGCTCTGCAGGTTCAGCGCGGCCAGCGCCTGATCCTGTCGCGAGACCGCGTTGCCGGTAATGACCCGCGGCGAGCGGGCACGAATACCGAGAGCATCAAGCGTTGGGGCATCGAGGTTGCCGGACACAGTCAGCTCGCCTGTGTCGGCCTGATACTGGCGTATGGCGCGGCGCAGGGTGTCGTCTATCCATCCGTCCGCACGCCCGATATCATAACCGGCACCGTAGAGGGCATTCTCTGCCGAGAATATGGTCTCCAGCGGGCCGCTGGCTATCGCTGCTGGTGTCCAGTATGCGGCAGCGCACACCAGAGCCGCCGGTATGTTCATCCGACGAATGCGGTAAAACCGTGAGCGTTGCATTGCCAGTTCCCTCCGTGGCGATTCAGTGCATTTACATTCTGTAACGTGAGTGGTGAAAATATCACCAATTGATGTCGGGTCCTTTGACGCAGTTATCATCCCTGGACTTACCTGGCCATTTGTGCGAAGTCTTTCTTTTCGGGAGCAATCAGTGCTAGATCTGATATCTGGCGATAAGGCCAATGGGCGTATTTGGAGTCGGTTATGAGAAAAACTTTCCCCGGTGTGTTTTTAGTTGCACTGATTGTCAGCGTTACAGGGTGCTCCACAAGCCAGTCACTGGACGCTTCGAGTTCTCGGACGCTGTCACCGGGTGCTCAGGGACAGTTCGAGTGCGCCGACCGCAATGACAACAGATTCATTGACCAAACCGAGTTGATCTATCTGCGTCAATGCGGTGTTGGTGAAAATCTCAAGTGTGAGGGGGTGCCTGAAACTGCAACCGAACGCCCACCTGCTTCAGACTTTGAGTTGGGGCGCAGAATGCTGCAAGTGTCCGATGTAGACAGAGATGATCGGATCAGCAAGCTCGAGTTCCGGGCACATTGCAGCAGTGCAGACCAAGGGGAATGATCAGGCATTGTTAAGCCCGGGCAACGTATTACTCGGGCTCATTACCTTGATTTTTTCTTCTTGGGATCGTCGTTGATCCCGCCCAGCACGGTGTCGTCTTTTCGGCCTTTCTTGCCGGACTTATCCTTTTGCTCAGAGTTTTCCTCGTCCTTTGACTTGCCGGTGAATCTCACTCCTCTACCTTCTTTTCGACGCTCGTTTGTGTCTGTCCTGTTCATGGCTGTGATCACCCTAATGACGGTTTTTGGGGCGCCTGACTTTACCGGTCGGGCGGAAAGTCAGTGCGAGTCTTTCAGGCTAGGGAAAGACCCGAACCCGGTCTGTGCGTTATCAGACTTAAGCGAGGAATCAGCAGCCTGTGTGCGCTTTCGCACAGACGCATGAGGATGGATGGACCGATTCTGAGGGTGTGCTTTCGCAACGGTTGGTGACTGGAATATCCGTTGCGACACATTCGCGCCTGTTACGAGAGGGCGCAATTCAGAAATGCAGGCAAGGAGCTTGTCATGATCAGAGTAAACACAGCCATATTCACTCTCTGTCTTATCGGCACACTGCCCATGGCAGCATCCGCACAATCGCCGACGTTCGGCCCGGAAGAGGGCGATCGGGAATTCTCGATCTCCGGTACCGGGGCCAGCGACCGGAAGTTCGACAGCGGCAGCTTCGGCGTGACCGGTGATCTCGGCTGGTATCTGCGCAGGGATGTGGTCGGTGGTATCCGCCAAAGCGTCAACTACGCCAGCATCGAGGGCGAAGACATTACGGATGATTTCTGGAACGGCTCAACCCGTGGCTATCTCAACTATCAGTTCCTTGATGACCGGGCGCGGCCCTTTGTAGGCGGCAGCGTCGGCGGTATCTACGGAGATGGCGTCAAAGACAGTGCCTTCGCAGGCCTGGAAACCGGGTTGAAGTACTACGTGCTGACGAAGACCTACTTCCTGGGTCGCGTTGAGTACCAGTTCTTCTTCAGCGACTCCGATGACGTTGATGATGCGTTCAAGGACGATGGCGCCTGGGCTTATACGGTAGGACTGGGTTACAACTTCTGACGCCCGCTACAGCGAGGATTGGCCAAGCGGGGCTTCGGCGTTGTTGGCTAACTGGCCGTCGTTGGTGGCAGGCCCGTAAAGCCGGCGCACACCGCGTAGATCGCCCGGTTGCAGTTCGGGGAAGGCCTCGGTGTAACGAAATCCCATGACCTGGCCAGAGGGACCCGGATGATCAAGGCCGATCGCGTGACCGATCTCATGAACCAGCGTGTAGCGAAGATCATAGACGTTCTGGTCGCCACCGAACCCGACCTTCCATTGCTGGTCCGGGTTGAGGCACACCAGTGACTGTTCGATGACCCGCACACCGTCCTCGGCGACAGGCTTGTCGGATGCGTAAGCCACGTTGGCGAACGCCCTCCGCCGCGGTTGGCCCTGGGCGCCGAGAATGATATCCGCATCCAGGACATCGGCAACCTGATAAAACGAGAGGTTCGCTGCTCGCTCCCATACCCGAAACGCCGCCTCGGTTTCACGGACCAGTGTCTCGAAGGGAAGATCGGGTTCTGCAAGCGCACTCATCGGCGCCAGACGGCCACAGTTACGCGCGTCACTGAAATGGAGCGTCCGGTCAGCAAAGGCGTAGCTGATGTTCGCGCCGGCTCCTAATCGTTGCTCGCCCCACTTGACCTTGAAGCCCTCCAGCTCGAGCAGACGATAACCCGCCTCACCGCTGTCAGCTGGCAGTGGCAGCGCCCACGGCAGGAGTACGGCCATCAGAAACGCTCGCAGAGAAAGGCGTGCACCCGTTGCTGCTCGCAATGCGGTCTCCGAACAGAGATAACTGAAAACACTGGAAACGACGGGGCGTCAATAATGAAAGGGGGCCGGGCGCTCCAGAACAGGACAACGAGTAGGTGCGACACCGCACTGACAAAGCCTTCGCTTATGCCCGAACTGAGGGGGGCATTCCTGCGATAAAAAGACTCGCGTCATGGAGACACGTTACTGTCAATCGGGTGGGATGTCCATTACAGCAGACATGGCAACGCCAGGGGCTTGTGCCCCTGGCGGCCACATGGTTCAACTCGCGCTCAGGTAGCCGGGAGTGCTGACTGTGGGATTCACTCCTGCCTTTCGAACTCGGGCGCCGAATTGAGGTCGTCACGGGTCATGTCGATACGCAGCTCCCGCTCATCGGAAGTGCCTGACCGCGATACTTCATCCCAGCCGATGGCAACGTTTTTCTCGCCCATCCCCAGGAATCCTCCGACACTGACAACAACCGCCACGACCTTGCCGTCCTGATCAATGATCAGATCACTGACATTACCGACTTCTTCGTCGCCCGTAGTGGTCACTTCAGCACCGATCAGGTTGCTGGCCTGCATGCCGTCAGTCGGGGCGGCGTCCATGTAGCGCTGGTTATCCAGCGGGGACTGAGCGCCGGTTTGCTGGTTTCCCGGAGTGCTCTGTTGTTGCTGCTGGTTGTACCCCTGATCAGCGGCTTTTTCAGCGAGTGCAACACCTGAACTCAACGCGAGCGCCGGTGTGACCAATGCGCATAAGACAAATGAATGGAGCTTGTTCATAGGATTCTCCTCAGAACCGGGTGTCATAGTTGGACAATCGTCCTGATCGCCACAAAACATGGTGCTCAGGGTCAGTTGCCACGATACGGCGAGTCAGTTCGTCCGCCGGTTCGCTGGCGCACGGACGAAAAAAGCAAAGAGGCGAACCGAACAAACAAACGAAAGGAACCGTCAGTGCAAGTGTTCGATATCGCACATACGGCCGCAGCCAACACCATAAAATACCTCAAGTCCAGCGGTTCCAATGGAGTTCGAGCGCTACCATCACT
>JAEPMM010000208.1 GCA_017643965.1 Marinobacter sp. | reverse complement strand
GCCATACAGGCAAGAATGCCGGCGCTGTAGAGGTAGAACCAACCGATCACCGTAACGCTGTAGGCCGGCATGAGGAACAGACTGAGGATGCTCGCCAGAAACGGGATCAGTCCGAGAACGCCGACCAGAATCGCCAATCGTGCAACCGCGATCACGATCCCCGCCCCTGCACCCGGACTCTCATGGGCTCGATGTCAGCGGGCTCCATACCCACCATTTCATGGTATGCCGAAGGGTGAACCACATCGGTTCTCGCAATACTGAAGGCACCCAGGGCGTCCTGAATCTGCCAGCTGCTGCGAAACAGCCGCGTTTTGCCGTTCTTGTCAGAGAGGATAAGCAATTGGTCCCCGATCCTGAGGCGGGCCATGTATTGTTGGCCCTCAATAGAAATAATCTCCAGCAGATCAATGGTGTGATGACCGCTGTTATTGAGT
This sequence comes from Marinobacter sp., assembly GCA_017643965.1. Lineage (GTDB taxonomy): Bacteria > Pseudomonadota > Gammaproteobacteria > Pseudomonadales > Oleiphilaceae > Marinobacter. The sequence goes on along the minus strand of JAEPMM010000208.1, from coordinate 5,773 downwards.
TGATCGAAGGTTATTCTCACCGTGGTGCTCCCGGGGTGAAGTAGTACCCGGGGATTTACGAGCGCCCGTGGCAATAGGATCAATTACCCAGTTCCCGGCAGGCCTCATGTTGGGGGCAGTCCACCAGGTGATCGTTCACCATGCCGGTGGCCTGCATGAAGGCGTACACAATGGTGGGGCCGACAAAATTGAAGCCGGCCTTCTTGAGCGCCCGTGACATGGCCTCAGCCTCGGTGGTGGTCACCGGAACGTCGGAAAAGCTCTGCCAGCGGTTCTGCAGCGGTTTACCACCCACGAAGGACCAGAGGAATTCGCTGAAATCCGTGCCCTGCTCCTTCAGCTGGAGGAAACTGCGGGCGTTGCGAATGATCGAGTGCACCTTGAGACGATTGCGGATGATGCCGGGGTTGGCCAGCAATTCCTCGATCTTCTGGTCGTCGTAGCGGGCGATACGCTGTGGATCGAAATCGTCGTAGGCCTGCCGGTAGCTGTGCTGTTTGCGCAGGATGGTGATCCAGCTCAGCCCGGCCTGTTGACCATCCAGGCAGAGCTTCTCAAACAGCGCGAGTTCGTCATACTCCGGTCGCCCCCACACGGTATCGTGGTAGTGAACGTAGAGGGGATCCGTGCCGCACCAGGGGCAGCGTCTGTTGTCGTCCATCAGGATTCCTCGCAAGGGCGGATGCGTGGCGTCACCGGCTGGTGCCAACTCATGGTCAGGGGCTCAGCCTGTGGCCACAGGGCAGTCAGGTCAAGGTTTGTCGGCACCTCTGCCAGCAACCGCCCGCCCGGCCGGACAAATCGCTCATCGCAGTAGACCAGAGTGACCAGGAAACCCGCCACCGTGCCACTGGCCGCCTGCCAGCCGGGCTCTTCGCGATCCCCGGACAAGTGAAAATCTGCGCTCACCTCCAGGGTCTGCAGATTGCCGGCAATGCCCCGGCCGGTGGCTTTCAGCCACGCCTCTTTCAGGGTCCAGACCCGCAGGAAATCCTCATGGCTGTTGTTGGCCAGCAGCCAGCGTTGTTCTGATGGGGTAAACCAGCGTCGCACCACTTTCTGCCATTGGGGATGACGATTGAGGGGTTCGATATCCAGTCCGATACCGGCGCGGGCACTCACCGCGCAGGCGGACAGCCGCTGGCTGTGGCTCAAAGACAGATGCCAGCCGGCGGGGGATGCCGACGCTGTCGGCCGGCCGGCCACCGGCGCACAGCCCGCGGGCGGGCATTGGGCGCTGCTGGCGATGGCCTGGCGCAGCAGTCAGCGGCTGCTCAGGTACTCCCTCCGCCTCGGGCCGGAGAACTTTGCCACCGTTGCCCGCTCGTAGTCGGTCAGCCAGGCCGGGCTGGGCAGGTCTGCTGCCTCCGGTTCGCGGCACAGCCAGATCGAGGGCGCGCCGCCTGGGCCGTTGTCAGGGCTGCAGTCGCTGGATGTGCCAGCCATCGCCTTCCCTTACGTATTCAAAGCGGTCGTGGAGACGGCTGGGACGGCCCTGCCAGAATTCAATGCGCTGGGGCACCACCCGGTAGCCGCCCCAGAAACTTGGCAGAGGTACGTCGCCATTGCCGAATTTCTCTTTGATTTCCGCCACTTTTTGCTCGAGTAAGCCGCGGGAGGTGATCACCTTGCTCTGCTCCGAGACCCAGGCACCAATCTGACTGCCCCGGGGCCGTGACGCGAAATAACGCAGGGACTCGGCTTTGCTGACCCGTTCCACGGCACCCTGAATCCGTACCTGCCGGTTTAGGGCAATCCAGGGAAACAGCAGCGCCGCCTGCGGATTCTGTGCCAGTTCCCCGGCCTTGCGGCTGCCATAATTGGTGTAAAACACGAAGCCCTGCTCGTCGAAGTACTTCAGCAGCACCGTTCGCAGGTCCGGCATGGCATCGTGACCGGCGGTCGCCAGCGACATGGCATTAGGTTCCAGAATACCGGCCTCGCGAGCATGCTCGAACCAGCGCTGAAACTGCCGGATCGGGTTGTCATCCAGGGCATCGCGATCCAGGCCTTCGCTCTCGAAATCACGACGCATATCGCCGATGTCCATAGGGGTTCCTCTGTCGCGTGTTGGTAGCACCAGAAATACGAATCATGAGGATATCGGGTTCAGCGTCGGCTGTCGCGATCATGGTCAACGGACCGGCGCTGCTGACAAACGGGTGCCGGGCCGACTATCCTTGGGAACAGGCACACGGGTAAGATTGCCCGGGAATTCCGCTGTCCATAAGGAGAGGTCCGTGGCTCAGAGCCGTCAACGCAGTCGCACCCCCAGAAATCTGTTGATCGGGGTCCTGGTTCTTTTTGTGCTGTACACCCTGGCAGGCTTTCTGCTGCTGCCCTGGTGGCTGGAAAAGTCGCTGCCGCAGCAGCTGGATCAGCGCATGGGGTGGCAGGCGGCGGTGACCGACATACGTGCCAACCCGTTTGCGTTGAGTGTCGAAGCCATGGAACTGGAAGCGGTAGATAGCGACGGAGAACCGGTGGTGGCGTTCGAACGGCTGCGGCTGAACCTGAATTTTTTCCAGCTGGTGCGCGGCATTGTCGGGTTCGAGGAGATTCAGCTGGACGAGCCGTTCATCCGGGTTGACCTGCTGCAGGACTATGGCATCAACTTTGCCCGAGACTGGCAGAACGCCAATCCCGGCGACGGAACCGAGCCACCCGTCGAGAATGAGGACGCCAGCGACCCGCCCCCGCTGTATTTCGGCCAGATCCTGGTCAACGGTGGTGAGCTGCTGTTCCGCGATTTCAGCCAGCAGGAAATGGCGGAGTTCCGCATTGAACCCCTGGACCTGACACTCAACGATTTTGCCACCTGGCCCCGTGAGGACCAGGGCAGCGACTATTCCCTGATGGCGGCGTTGGGTAGCCAGACCATTGAGTGGGAGGGTGATCTCAGTGTGGCGCCCTTCTATTCCCGGGGATCCCTGACAGTGTCGTCGGTAGGCTACGAAACGCTGTCCCATTTCCTGGCCCCGTACCTGCCCTATGACCTGCGCGGCGGCAGTGTCACCCTGAGCTCTGACTACGTGGTCCAGGCCGGAGACGCCTTTTATCTGGAAACCACCAACGGCGAGCTCTCCCTCGAGGATCTGGCCATCGCTCTGGACGAGGGCAGTGAGCAAACGCGCCTGACTAACGGCAAGCTGGCGGTGGATGCCATCCGCTTTGACCTCACGGGGCGGGAAATCGGCGTGGGTCAGGTGTCCCTGGAAAATCTCGACCTGGCGCTGGCGCGGGATGAGAACGGTCAGATCGACTGGCTTGCCCCGCTGGCACCCGCCGACGGTGACAGAGACACTGGCGATGGTGAGGCGGCGGCCGGATCCGAAGCTCCGTTTCGCTGGTCCCTGGCCGGTATCTCGCTGACCGGCAGCCGCGTGCTGTGGCAGGACCGGCAGCCGGAATCCGCCGCCGAGATCGCCCTTGAGCAGCTGTCGTTGTCCACTGGCACTCTCAGCCATGAGCTGGAGGAACCGGTGAGTTACCGGATGCAGGGCTCCCTGGCCAGTGGCGGGCGGTTGTCGCTGGCGGGGCAGGTCACCCCGTCGCCCTTCACCCTTGAGGCGGCGATCTCAGGCACTGACGTGGCGCTGGCTGCCTTCCAGCCCTATGTTGCGCAAGCCGCGAACATCGAGATTGCCAGCGGCCTGCTGGGCCTGGACGGTAATCTGGATCTCGACGGTCAGAAAGATCCCCTCACCGGCACGTTCAGCGGCACCGGTGAGGTGACCGGGCTCAACATGCGGCTGCCGGAGGCGTCCGATGAACTGGTGTCCTGGCAGAGCCTGCGACTGGCACCCATTGAGTACAACGTCTACCCCGCGCGCCTGGAAATCGGCACCGTTACCCTCACCGAGCCCTCGGTCAATGTGGTGCGGGAAAGCGACGGTCTGCACAATCTCGAGCGCATCATCCGGGCATCGGATAACGACGACAGCGAGGCGTCCGGCGACGACGCCAGCGGCGAACCGGACTTCATCTTCCGCATCGAGCAGTTCCTGCTGGAGCGTGGCGAGGTTTCCTACACCGACCGGTCCCTCGAGCCGGCCTTCACCACCACGTTGCAGGCGCTCAATGGCAGCGTCAGCGGTATCGCCAACGTGTCTCCCCAGCAAGGTGACATTTCCGTGCGCGGATTGGTGAACGGCAGCTCTGAGCTTACCTTTGACGGCTCCCTCGGCACTCTGGGCACGGACGACGTCAGCACACTGACCGTGGGGATGAAAGGCGCCTCGCTGCCGAACTTGTCGCCGTATTTCGGGCGTTACCTTGGCTATGGGGTCGACAGTGGCAAGCTGGATCTCGATGTAAACTACGAGATTGCCGGCAGCCGAATTCAGGCCAGTAACCTGATCATCATGGACCGGCTGGAGCTGGGCCAGCCGGTGGTCAGCGATCAGGCCACCAGCGCGCCGGTCAAACTGGGCCTGGCATTATTGCGGGATCGTAAGGGGCTGATTGAGATTGATCTGCCCGTCAGCGGTGATCTTCAGGACCCGGATTTCAGCGTCGGTAACGTGGTTATGCGGGCTTTTGTGAACATTCTCAGCAAGGCTGCCGCCTCTCCGTTCAGTGTGTTGGGCTCGGTTGCCGAGCTGGCGGGACTGTCCGGTGATCAGCTCAGCGAAGTGCGGTTTGTGGCAGGCACTGCCGAGCTGGCCGAGGGCGAGCGAGTCAAACTGGATGCCCTCGCGGACGCTCTGACCGAGCGACCGGCACTGTTGCTCAATATTCGCGGCGGTGTGGCACCGGAGGCCGATGGCCTGGCGTTGTTACGCCAGCGGCTGACCCGGCAGCAGGGCGGAACCCTGTCCGAAACCGACTGGGCTGAGGCGCGGGAGGCGTTTCTTGCCGGCGAGCGCTCGCTGCCGCCGGAAGCCCTCGGAAATCTGGCTTCTGAACGAGGCGCCTGGCTGAAAAAAGAGATGCTTGAGTCTTACGATGTGGCGGCGGACCAGCTGTTTTTGCTGGACCCGCAGCGTGATGCCAGAGCAGACGAGCAAGGCCTGGTGGCGGTGCAGTTCGCGCTGGATGCCCGCTAGCCGCTCACGGCAGGTTCTGCTGGAACGGGAAACCCGCAAAGAACCCCGGCGGCAGTTGCAGGCCCCATTTCTCTACCAGCATGTGGTAGCGGCCACTGCGCACCAGCGGTTCAAGTAGCCGGATCATGTCGGCGGCAGTCACCGGGCCGCCGGCGCGGGTAATAATGGCCAGACGGTATACCTGATCCGGTCGCTCGGAAATCAGCAATCGCTGCCGGTCCTCGGGGTGCTGCGCCAGATGTTGCTGGAGGTAGGAGCGACTGACAATCGCCACCTCGGCAACGGAGGGGCGATCGGCTTTGATCAGGTTGATGTTGCGGCGGTGGCTGTCGGAGAACTCGATGTCGAAGCGCTGTTCCAGCTTTTCGCTGTCGATCTCGAAATCCGCAAAGCCGTAATGGTAGCCCGACATGGCCACGATGCTGCGCTGCTGGAGGTTATCGAAGAACCCGGTGTCCCGGCCCGGCTTGTTCAATGCAAGATACAGCTCTTCGTCGGTCAGGATCGGGATGGTGGCTTCATGGGGGTAGTCGTGCCAGCCCCAGGCCGGGCTTTCGAAGAAGATGACGTCGTACAGGCCGGCTGTGAAGTCCAGATAGCGGCGCATGGGCGACGTGTGTACGACCTTGAAGTTGACATCCGGATGGGCGCTGTCAAGGTGCTGCAGGGTATCCGCCAGCAGCCCTTCCACCTCGCTTTCAGAGCCGATACCAGCAATGGGCGGG
>JAEPMM010000466.1 GCA_017643965.1 Marinobacter sp. | reverse complement strand
ATTCCCCACTGGATCGAGGCGGGTCGGTGTTACCAACGCCTGGCGCTTCAGGCCACCGCCCTGGATTTACGCACGGCGTTTATAAATCAGCCTGTGGAAGTGGCGGCACTGCGCCCGGAATTCGCCCGCACCATTGGCATCGGCGGCCGGCGGCCCGACCTGGTAGTACGGATTGGCCATGGCCCGCAGATGCCGCGCTCGTTGCGACGGCCGATTGAGGAGGTTACAAGTGAGTGAAGACGGTGTAGTGGGCGAGATTAACGAATTGCCGGTTTGAAAGGACTGCTTATGGCCTATGATTTGTCGGATACTCTGGTGGTTGGCATCACAGCAACTGCGCTGTTTGATTTGAGCGAAGCGGATGCAGTATTCCGGCGTAAGTTCGAATCCAATCGAGAAGAGGCCATCGAGTAGTACCGTGATTACATGGCCGCTCGTGAGTCTGAATCGCTGAAGCCCGGCACCGGGTTCTACCTGGTTAAGGCGCTTCTCTCCCTGAACCAGTTCCAGTCCGGCGACAAAACCCCATTGGTGGAAGTGGTGGTAATGTCTCGCAACAGCCCGGAAACCGGAGTGCGGGTGTTTCACAATATCCGTGAATACGGTCTGAATATCACCCGCTCTGCGTTCACCGGAGGTGAGTCGGTGGTGGACTATCTGGATGCCTACGATGTCGACCTCTTCCTGACCACCAACACCAAAGACGCCCAGCGAGTCATTGATAGCGACAGCTGTGCTGTGGCTTTGGTAAAAGAGCCGCCCGCCAACATGGAAGCGATCCCAGATGGCCAGGTACGGATAGCCTTTGATGGCGATGCGGTGCTGTTCAGCGATGAGAGTGAAATTGTATACAAGGCCGAGGGCCTGAAAGGATTCCATTCGGCGGAGGACAGAGAACAGGACAATCCCCTGAACGATGGCCCCTACGCAACGCTGCTTCGGAAGCTCTCGCGCTTGCAGGACCGGCTGCCCCACAAGGTCGACTTTTCACCGGTTCGTGTGGCCATTATCACCGCAAGAAACAGCCCGGCCGAGATGCGCGTGATCAAAACCCTGCGCCATTGGGGCGTATATGTGGATGAGATTTTTTTCCTGGGTGGCCTGGATAAATCCAAGATCATCAAGGCGTTCAAGGCGCACATTTTTTTCGATGATCAGGATGTGCATCTGGAGCCGGCGGCCAGATATACGCCTGCGGGGAAGGTGCCTTACCGGTCCGGTTCGCCTTTGAAGGATTCTTAGAAACAATAGAGAATCTGGGGATTGTAGATTCTTTGTTTACGATTCCGGACCGTTTATGGCGAAACCGAACCGTTTTCAACAGCCTCTAGCTTCACCCGAAAACCACAGGCAGCAGCATAGTTGTTGAGTGTTTCCCAGCTCGGGTTGCTTCGGCCGCGCTCAAGTCTGGAGATGTTGCTCTTGTTGGTTCCGAGTTTCTTGGCAACCTCTTCTTGGGTTAGGCCAGCCTTGGTTCTCATCGTAATCAGTTGATCGATCAGGCTGAATTCGTCTTCAAGAAAGTCGTATTCCCGACGGACTTCAGGATTTTCAAGTGCTTTCTGCTTAAACTGTTTGAAATTCATGATTTCCTGACCTCCTTCAACCGCTCTTTGGCGAGCTCCAGGTCCTTTTTCGGGATTTTCTGATCCTTCTTTACAAAAACATGCAGGATGATGATTCGCTTTCCCTGCATGTAGCAGAAAATACCTCTTCCTATCCCTTCTTTGGCTTTTGCGCGGATTTCAAAGAGTTCTTCTCCTAGTGGCTTTGTGTGCGGCTCCCCGAGATTTGCACCATGTTTCTCCATCAATTCCATCAGGCGAATCATTCTAGCTTGAATCTTGGGCGGCAGGTCGGCGAACTCTTTTTCTACGTTCCTGTAGAATTCTATATCCCAATCCATGGGTGCTCCTCTTCCATCTGGTTATCATATACGATAACTGGAGCTTTAAAAAGTGATCATCCTCTTCCTGTCTGCATGCGTTGATGACGCCTGCATTCTGGTCACGATCACCACTCGTCAACCCGTGTTGAGGATATGGGGCGCTCTCATCGATGCTCGCCCAGACTACGCCAGTCTGGATTAATCTCCCTTT
>JAEPMM010000197.1 GCA_017643965.1 Marinobacter sp. | reverse complement strand
GTATTGGCCAATACCGGAAGTTCTACCTTGCTGAGGTAGGTCACCCATGCCTGGGCAGAATTCATCCTTGCGGGCGTCTGTTCGTTATTGGTGGTCACTGTTATTGGACTCTCCGCCGCGCGCCTCGGGATTGAAAAGGTTCTTTTAAGGGTTGAGTTTAGCCTAGGGTCGCCGGATGTGTCAGGTAACAAAACGTGTACGGGGATGTACCAAGTGGGTCGATTCGGGTTTGGCCGGTGAATGGGCTATAATCGCGCCTTTTACCGGTGCGCCCATCAGGTGCTCACAAGGCGCTCATAAGGCAAGAACGTGATTGTATTTGACCAGGTCCAGAAATCGTACCAGGTAGGCGGGCGGGCGATCCCTGCGTTGCACCCTACCAGCCTGACCATCGAAACCGGCGAGGTATTCGGCATTGTCGGGCACTCCGGCGCGGGGAAATCCACCCTCGTTCGGCTGATCAATCTGCTGGAACCGCCCACCGGCGGCCGAATTCTGGTGGATGATGAAAACATCACCCACTACGACGCTGCCGAACTGCGCGCCTTCCGCCGCAAGGTCGGCATGATTTTCCAGCATTTCAATCTGCTGTCGTCGAAAACCGTGGCCGACAACATTGCCTTCCCGATGAAGCTGGCCGGTATCTATTCGCGCACCGAGATTCTCGAGCGGGTCGACGAACTGCTGGCCCGGGTCGGCCTTGCGGACCACGCCAGCAAGTACCCGTCTCAGCTCTCCGGCGGCCAGAAACAGCGCGTGGGCATTGCTCGCGCCCTGGCATGCCGACCCACCATCCTGTTGTGTGATGAAGCCACCAGCGCCCTCGACCCACAGACCACCCAGTCGGTGTTGCGACTGCTGGCGGACCTGAACCGGGAACTGGGGCTGACCATCGTACTGATCACCCATGAGATGGACGTGGTGCGCCGGGTCTGTGACCGGGTGGCGGTGATGGACGCCGGCGACGTGGTGGAAATGGGCGCCGTCAGCGATGTGTTTCTCCACCCGCAGCATCCCACCACCCGCGACTTCGTGTTCGAAAGCGAGAATATTGACCGGGATGAAATGCAGCAGGACCTACAGAAAGCCAATGGCCGTATCCTGCGCCTGACGTTCCGCGGCGAGTCCACCTACAAGCCGTTGCTGGGCAGCGTGGCCCGGGAATCCGGTGTGGATTTCAGCATCCTGTCCGGCCGCATCGACCACATCAAGGACACGCCCTATGGCCAGCTGACCCTGTCACTGGTGGGCGGTGACCTCGACGTGGCGATGCAGGCGCTGGAAGCGGCCGACGTTCATGTGGAGGTGGTGCGCTGATGGAAGCTTTACTGAGTAACGTGGACTGGGCGGAAATCGGCGTCGCCAGCTGGGATACCCTGGTGATGGTGGGACTGTCGCTGCTGTTCAGTGTGTTGATCGGCCTGCCGATTGGCGTGCTGCTGTTTCTGTTCGGCAAACGCCAGTTGCTGGAGCAGCCGGTGGCGTATGCGGTGCTGTCGTTCGTGGTCAACGTGCTGCGGTCAGTGCCGTTCATCATCCTGCTGATTGTGATGATTCCGTTTACAGTGATGCTGATCGGAACCTCCCTCGGTGTTGCCGGTGCCATCCCACCGCTGGTGGCCGGCGGCGCCCCGTTCTTTGCTCGACTGGTGGAAACCTCTTTGCGGGAAGTGGATCGCGGCATCATCGAGGCCACCCAGGCCATGGGCGCCAGCATCCGCCAGATCATTTTCGGTGCCCTGCTGCCGGAAGCGCTGCCGGGCATCATCGCCGGCATTACCGTCACCGCGATCACCCTGGTGTCCTACGCGGCCATGTCCGGTGTTATCGGCGGCGGCGGTCTCGGTGACCTGGCCATTCGTTTCGGTTATCAACGGTTCCAGACCGACGTCATGGTGATTACTGTAGCGCTACTGGTCATTTTTGTTCAGCTGCTGCAAATGGCTGGCGACCGTCTCGTTCTGTATTTCAGCCGGAAGTAAATCGACATAGCCGGATATAGGCACGCGGTCGGCAACACCTTCCGAAAACGTGGAGCGCCAGGGATGGCGCGACCGAGCCCTACAGGGACGTATTTACGGGCGTTTTTCGGAAGGTGTTGCCGACCGTGGGCCGTACTCACACGCTGGATCGATTGCTCATAATTTCTAACAGGAGAACATGCTTATGAACTTCAAGAAAAGCCTGGTGGCACTGGCCGCCGCTGCAACCTTCTCCGGCGCCGTCGCGGCCGACAAACTGTCTATCGCCGCGACCCCGGTGCCCCATGCCGAGATCCTGGAATTTGTGAAGCCGCAGCTGGCGGAACAGGGTGTCGAGCTGGACGTGAAGGTGTTCACCGATTACATCCAGCCCAACATTCAGGTGGATCAGAAGCGGATGGACGCCAACTTCTTCCAGCACCAGCCCTACCTGGACGAATTCAATGACGGCCGTGGCACTGATCTGGTCACCGTCACCGGTGTGCACGTGGAGCCGTTCGGCGCCTACTCCAACAAGATCGAGTCGCTGGATGACCTGAAAGAAGGTGGCGTTGTGGCGATCCCCAACGATCCCACCAACGGCGGTCGCGCCCTGCTGCTGCTCCAGAAGGCCGGCCTGATCACGCTGGAAGACGAGAGCAAGATCACCGCGACACCCCGTGACATTGCCGACAACCCGAAAGACCTGGACTTCAAGGAGCTGGAAGCTGCGACCCTGCCACGTATTCTGGGGCAGGTGGATGTGGCGCTGATCAACACCAACTACGCCCTGGAGGCGGGCCTGAATCCGTCCGAGGATGCGCTGATCACCGAAGGCTCCGAGTCACCCTACGTGAACATTCTGGTGGCCCGCCCGGACAACAAGGACAGCGAGGCCATGCAGAAGCTGGCGGCGGCGCTGAAGTCCGATGCGGTAAAAGACTTCATCATGGAGAAGTATGAAGGCGCGGTTGTTCCCGCTTTCTGATCTTCGCTGGGTCTGAAAAAAGGCCGGGTCCCGTTGGGATCCGGCCTTTTTTGTGTCCCGCTTGGCCGAAATGACGTTGTGGGTGTCAACCATGTCATGGAGCCCTGCTGTCCATTCGATGTACAAGTGTCTGCGGATGTAATAACAACAATCGCAAGGAACATGACGATGACACTGACCGCCTCCGTCCGGGCCTGGCTCCGGCTATCCGCCCTTTTTCTGCTGCTTTCTCTTCTTGCGCTGGCGTCGCCGGCCCAGGCCGGCCTGTTCGGTCTCGGGCAGGATGCCAGGGACACCAACCCGGGTAAGACCCGGCCGGTCATCTTCGTTGGCAATAACTGGGAAGGCACTGTTGACGTGATCGATGCGCAGACCTACAGCAAGGTGGGTCGCATCAACGGCATTCCCGACAAGCGCCAACGGATGACAGAGATTCTTTTCAATCCGGTGCGACTGGTGTTTTTCCAGGCCGTTCGCCTGTTTATCGGCGAGGGTAACGACCAGTTCGTGGATGATATGTACAGTACCCCGGACGGCCGCCTGCTGGTGGTGTCCCGTCCCAGTTTTGCCGACGTGGTCGGTATTGAGGTTGCCAGCGGCGACATTGCCTGGCGTTTTGAAGTGGATGGTTACCGTTCTGACCATATGGCGCTGTCGCCGGACGGCACCCGGGTGGCGGTATCGGCGTCTACCGGCAATGTGGTGCATGTGCTGGACGTGGAGACGGGTGAGGAAGTTGGCCGCTTCCCGACCGGTAATTCACCCCACGAAAACCTCTATTCCGAAGACGGCAAGCGCATCTACCACGCCAGTATCGGCTATGTGTTCACGCCGCTGGATCAGGATCTGATGGAATTTACTAAAGGCGAACGGCTGTTCCAGGTAGTGGACGCTGAGAGCCTTGAAATCCTCAAGCGGTTTGACATGAAGGATAAACTGGAAGACGCCGGTTACAGCGATCTGAGCCCGGCCATCCGGCCCATGGCCCACACGCCGGACGAGCGGTTCTTTTATTTCCAGCTGTCGTTTCTCCACGGTTTTATCGAGTACGACATGGAAGCAGACCGTGTGACCCGCTTGGCGGAGCTGCCCAACCTGATTCCCGATGTGCCGCGGGAGGTCTACATCAACGATTCCGCCCACCACGGCATTGCCATGAACGGCCGCGGTGACACCCTGTGTGTGGCCGGAACCATGAGCGACTACGTCGCCATTGTCGATCGCGAGACCTTCAACCACGACATTCTCACCGGCCTGGGCGAGAAGCCCTATTGGGTCACCACCAACGAAGCCGGCGACCGCTGCTACATTTCCTGGAGTGGCACGGATCAGATGTCGGTGATTGATATTGATACCGCCACCGAGATTGTCCGGGTGGACGTCGGCGATCATCCCCAGCGCATCCGTGAGGGCCGGGTGCCGCGGGACTGGTGAACAAAAAGGCCGGGCATGTGCCCGGCCTTTTCATTGCGGATGCGATGAATCGCGAGCGGGTGCTCAGTCACCGCTCCAGTTGGCTTTCGGGTCCGGTGTCATTCGCAGATAGGATTTCACTGCCTTGTAGCCTTTCGGGAAACGTTGTTTGATTTCATCCTCATCCTGCAGCGACGGTACGATCACCACATCATCACCACGCTCCCAGTTGCCCGGGGTCGCCACCTTGTGTTCGTCAGTGAGTTGCAGTGAGTCAATCACCCGCAGCACTTCGTTGAAGTTACGGCCGGTGCTGGCCGGATAAGTGATGATCAGGCGAATCTTCTTGTTCGGGTCAATCACGAACAGGGAGCGCACGGTCAGGGTGTCGTTGGCGTTGGGGTGGATCATGTCGTACAGATCCGCCACGGTGCGGTCCTGATCGGCGATGATCGGGAAGTTCACCGCGCAGCCCTGAGTTTCGTTGATGTCCTTGATCCAGTCCTTGTGGGAATCGACCGGATCGACGCTCAGGGCGATGGCCTTGACGTTGCGCTTGGCAAATTCCTCTTTCAGTTTGGCTGTCAGCCCCAGTTCGGTGGTGCACACGGGAGTGAAGTCAGCCGGGTGCGAGAACAGCACGCCCCAGCCATTGCCGAGCCAATCGTGGAAGCGGATGGTGCCTTCGCTGGAATCCTGCTCAAAATCCGGTGCGGTATCTCCAAGACGTAAACTCATAGCGTTCTCTCCTTTGCGTGGTTTAGCAAACCTATACGATACTCCTTGGTGACGGATGAGGTGAATACAAGGGGATCGGATTCACCTCATCCGTATTCTCAGCTCCGGACGCCCAGGGCTTTTTCCTTCTCGAAGTGCTCGCGGGTAAGTTTGAAGACCACCGGGCTGAGCAGCAGCAATGCGATCAGGTTGGGAAGGGCCATCATGGCGTTGAGGGTATCCGCCACCAGCCAGATAAAGCCCAGGTTGACGGTAGCGCCCACCGGAATGGCCAGAATCCACAAGACCCGATAGGGCACGATGGCCTTCACGCCGAACAGGAACTCCACGCAGCGCTCGCCGTAGAATGACCAGCCCAGAATGGTGGTGAAGGCAAAGATCGCCAGGGCGATGGCGACCACGTAATTGCCAAAGCCGGGCAGGCCACTTTCAAATGCCAGTGAGGTCAGCGCGGCGCCGGTTTCACCGGAGATCCAGGCGCCGGAGGTGATAATCACCAGGCCGGTGATGCTGCACACGATGATGGTATCAATGAAGGTGCCCAGCATCGCCACCATGCCCTGGGTCACCGGGTTTTTGGTCTGCGCCGCGGCGTGGGCAATGGGGGCAGAACCGAGCCCGGCCTCGTTGGAGAAGATACCGCGGGCAACCCCGAAGCGGATCGCTGCCCACACGGCGGCCCCGGCAAAACCCCCTTCGGCAGCCACCGGGCTGAAGGCGTGGGTGAAGACCAGGCTGAAGGCGGCGGGAATCTGGTCGGCGTTAATGGCCAGGGCCGCCAGGCCCACCAGCACGTAAGAAATCGCCATCAGCGGCACCAGCGCGCTGGCCACGTGACCGATACGGCGAATGCCGCCAATCAATACCATGCCGACCAGGACCATCAGAATCACGCCGGTCAGCCAGGTGGGCATGTTGAAGTTGGCCTGCAGTACATCGGCTACGGAGTTGGCTTGAACGGTGTTTCCGATGCCGAACCCGGCAATGGCGGCAAAGATGGCGAACACCACGCCCAGCCAGGCCCATTTCTTGCCGAGGCCATTGCGGATGTAATACATCGGACCGCCGACGTGGGCGCCGCGTTCGTCCACTTCGCGGAAACGCACCGCCAGCACCGCTTCGGAGTACTTGGTGGCCATGCCCACCAATGCCGTCAGCCACATCCAGAACAGGGCGCCGGGACCGCCCAGGAACACGGCGGTGGCGACACCGGCAATGTTACCGGTGCCGACAGTGGCAGACAGCGCGGTCATCAGTGCCTGAAACGGCGGGATTTCACCATCGCTTTCTGCGCCGGAGGCGGAGCGGCCTTTCCACATCAGCCTGAAGCCGGCG
>JAEPMM010000095.1 GCA_017643965.1 Marinobacter sp. | reverse complement strand
CGCCGCGTTCTGTGCCAGCGCACAACTGGCCTGCCGTGAACGCCAGATCCTGCTGGTTGCCGATGTCGGCCGCCAGTTGGATCGCTACGTTCGCAACCGCACGCTGGGCTGGCTTCTGAGCATGACCCGCGGGCCGGCCGAGATGGCAGACCTCAGCGATCTGCACAGTTTCCTGCACCGGGGCTATTCCGCGTTCCGGCAGATGGATGAGGTGGAGGCACTGATCGAGCGACTGGTCACCCGTGAGCAGCAGGTGATGGAGAACATTCTGCAGGGACACCCGCAGCCGTTCCGACTCCCCGATCACCTGTGACCGGGCGCGGCCGGCACTGGCCAATCAGGCCGAAATGATCTGATCCAGTTGTGAATGAATTTCCTGCTCAATGCGGGATTTGAACGGCCGCAGCAGCATCCCCAGCTCCAGCCGGATATGCAGGTCGTTGTGGGTGATATTGAGCTGTCCCTTCACGCCACTGCGTTTGAATCGCAGCACGTCGCCCTCCCACTGATAGTTCACATCGAACTGTTTTGACAGGTCTTCGGCCAGTGTTTCAGCCGCCTGGCGAGCGTGTGCCTTATCCATGGAATGGGCGCGATGAACGTCGATGACAGACATGAATCAGCTTTCTCTGAAAAATTGAAAGGTTTTATAGTTTAAGGGGGTAATAAACTTGTAGCTACCCCCCTAACCGTTAGAATACGGGGTTCAGATTCTGACAGGACATCCCCATGAGCGAGCAACCAACGCCGGCCAGCGAGACCATCGCCAGCAGCGATGCCAACACGTCGACCGGCCCGTCGGTCAACAGCGCCGCCGGCACCCCGCAGGACGACGTCACTCATTTTGGCTTCCGCAACGTGCCGAAAAGCCAGAAAGCCGGGCAGGTGGCGGAGGTTTTCCACAGCGTCGCCGGCAAGTACGACATGATGAACGACCTCATGTCCATGGGCATTCACCGCCTCTGGAAGCGCTTTACTATCGAGCTCAGTGGCGTGCGACCGGGCCATCAGGTGCTGGATATCGCCGGCGGTACCGGCGACCTGACCATGAAATTCTCCGATCTGGTGGGCGCCAGCGGCAAAGTGGTACTGGCGGACATCAACGCCTCCATGCTGCAGGTTGGCCGGGGCCGGCTGGTCGATCGCGGCTACGCCGGCAATATCGAGTACGTTCAGGCCGACGCCGAACACCTGCCGTTTCCGGACAACACCTTCAATGCCGTCTCCATCGCTTTCGGCCTGCGTAACGTCACCGACAAGGATCAGGAGCTGCGGGACATGGAGCGTGTTCTCAAGCCGGGTGGCAAGCTGATGGTGCTGGAATTCTCCAAGCCGACCAATCCGCTGCTGAACAAGGCCTACGACATGTATTCCTTCAACGCGCTGCCATTGATGGGCCAGTTGATCGCAGGCGACAGCGAGAGCTACAAGTACCTGGCCGAGTCCATCCGCATGCACCCGGACCAGGACACCCTCAAGGGCATGATGGAGCAGGCCGGGCTGGTGAACTGCAAGTACTACAACATGACCGGCGGCATCGTTGCCCTGCACGTGGGAATCAAGCCCTGATGTTTCCGGGCCCTACCCTGCTTTCCGCCACGACAGCGGTGATCGAGGCTGCGCTCAACCGCGCCCTCGAGCTCGACCCGGCTGGCCGGAAAGCACTGCTGGGTGCCCTGACCGGGCCGGTGCAGTTCTCCCTGACAGCACCGCTGCCACTAACGTTCACGCTGTTTCCCTGCGGTGAGCGTGTCCAGGTGAGCAGTCAGCCGGCGGACAACCCGGCCCTGGCGCTGGCCGGCAAACCCATGGCCTTTGCGGCGTTGGCCAGCGGCGACGACCAGGTCTTCAAACTGGGGCGCATTGAGGTCACCGGCGACACCGCCCTCGCCCACCAGTTCCAGCGCGCGCTGAACCAGTTGCAACCGGACTGGGAAGCCGCTCTGGCCAACCACCTCGGCGATGTGCCGGCGCACTTCCTCGGCCAGCGTATCCACGGTGCGGTGAAGTGGAGCCACCAGGCGTTTGCCGCCCTGAACGCGAACATCGAAGAATACGTGCACGAGGAAAGCCGCGCCCTGCCCGGACGCCGCGAGCTGGAGGCCACCTTCGAAGACATCGACCAGCTGAGCCTGCGCACTGAGCGCCTGGCGGCTCGCCTCGCGCAACTGCAGCACGACACTGCCCCCACCCCTGACACCCGACACGAGCCACCGGAGACACCGTGACCCGCCTGCAACGCCTGTTTCGAATTGCCTGGGTATTCTGTCGCTACCGGCTCGACACGTTTTTGCCACTGGCCGAGCTGCCCGTCGCCCTCAAGGTGTTGTTCCTGCTGGCACCCTGGCATCTGTTTCCACAACCGAAACTGAGCCGCGGCGATCGCCTGCGTCTGGCGATGGAAGAGCTGGGGCCGGTGTTTGTAAAGTTCGGCCAGATACTGTCCACCCGCCGCGACCTGCTGCCCGACGACATGGCCGAGTCACTCAAGCACCTGCAGGACCGGGTACCGCCGTTCCCCAGCGAGTCCGCGCGGGAGATCATTGAACGCTCCCTGGGCGCACCGGTCTCCGAGCTGTTCGCCGAGTTTTCCGCCGACCCGATGGCGTCGGCGTCAGTGGCGCAGGTTCACGCCGCCACCCTGGCCAACGGCCAGAGTGTGGTGGTGAAGGTACTGCGCCCGGGCATTGAGCGGGTGATCAAACAGGATCTCTCGTTGATGTACCTGATGGCGGGACTGCTGGAGAAATACTGGGCCGAGGGCAAGCGCCTGCACCCCCTGGAAGTGGTCGAGGACTACGACGCCACCATTCACGACGAGCTGGACCTGCAACGGGAAGCCGCCAACGCCAGCCAGCTGCGACGAAACTTCGACAACTCATCGCTGATCTACATCCCGTTCATTGACTGGGATTACACCCGCAAGACGGTACTGGTGATGGAGCGCATTCACGGCATTCCCATCGCCGACGTGCCGGCGCTGCAGGCCGCCGGTGTCGACATGAAGGTGCTGGCGGAAAAAGGCGTCGAGATCTTTTTCACCCAGGTGTTCCGTGACAGCTTTTTTCACGCCGACATGCACCCTGGCAACATCTTCGTGGACGTCAGCAATCCGGCGGACCCGAAGTACATTGCGATCGATTTCGGGATTGTCGGCACGCTGGCGCCGGACGACCAGAGTTACCTGGCCCGCAACCTGCTGGCGTTCTTCCGCCGCGACTACCGCCAGGTGGCGCAACTGCACATCCAGTCCGGCTGGGTGCCGCCGGACACCCGGGTCAACGAATTCGAGGCCGCCATTCGAACCGTGTGCGAGCCCATTTTCGAAAAGCCGCTGAAAGACATCTCGTTCGGACACTTCCTGCTGCGTCTGTTCCAGACTGCCCGCCGTTTCAATATGGAAGTGCAGCCGCAGCTGGTGTTGCTGCAGAAAACCCTGCTGAACGTCGAGGGCCTGGGCCGCCAGCTCTACCCGGACCTGGATCTGTGGAGCACCGCCCAGCCGTTCCTCGAGTCCTGGATGCGCAAGCGTATTGGTCCCGCGGGTCTGATCAAGTCATTGCAGACCCACCTGCCGGCCTGGCTGGAGCAGTCGCCGGAAATGCCACAACTGGTGCACGACACCCTGGTCCAGTTGCGCAGTGCCGGCCCCACGGAAGCACAGAATCGCGCTACACTGGAGCTGCTGCGGGAAAACCAGAAACGGGCGGAGAGACGCTGGCGCCGAACCCTGGTCGCCGTGCTTCTGGTGGGCGGAGCCTGGGCCAGCGCCCATTACGAACTTCCGGCCGTGGCGCAATCCATGCCGCCTCTGGGCTGGGCCATGCTCGAGGTCGCTGCCGGGCTGGTCGCCCGGGGCAGCCGGTAACATTTTCAGGATTCACAGAAATGCAAGATTCATCACCTAGAGTCGACAGCCCTGCCTGGTTGAACGCCATCCGCTGGAACGCCGACGGCCTGGTCCCTGCCATTGCCCAGGACGCCACCACCGGCGACATCCTGATGATGGCCTGGATGAACGCCGAATCCCTGCAACTTACTGCGCAGGAAGGCCAGGCGGTGTATTGGTCCCGCTCCCGCGGCCAACTCTGGCGCAAAGGCGAAACCTCCGGCCACCAGCAGGTGGTGTCCGAGATCCGTCTCGACTGCGACGAAGACGTCATCCTGCTGAAGGTGGAGCAAAAAGGCGGCATTGCCTGCCATACCGGCAGGCGCAGCTGCTTTTATCGCAAACTGGAAGACGGGCAGTGGGTGACCACCGCATCGGTGATCAAGGACCCGGACAGCATCTACGGAAAGACCAAAGGGAGCACACAAAGTGAGTAACGTACTCGAGCAGCTTGCGCAGGTACTGGAAGCCAGAAAAGACGCAGACCCCGACAAGTCCTACGTTGCCAGCCTGCACGCCAAGGGTCTGAACAAGATTCTCGAGAAGGTGGGCGAGGAGTGCACCGAGACCCTGCTGGCGGCAAAAGACGCCGAGCACAACGGTGACACCCGGGAAGTGGTTTATGAAACCGCTGACCTGTGGTTCCACACCATGGTGATGCTTTCACGCCTGGGCCTGGGTCCCAAAGACGTCGTGGACGAGCTGGCCCGCCGGTTCGACCTGTCCGGTCTGGAAGAGAAGACATCCCGGGGCGAGTAATTAACGGCTACCCCTGAGGGGGATTTCCGCTAGACTGACCCGGTAACGTACAATGGTATGTGACAGAAACATTTAAACGAGGACCCCGTCATGGGCATCAGTATCTGGCAACTTCTTATCGTGCTCGGCATTGTCATCCTGTTGTTCGGAACCAAGAAACTCCGCAACATCGGCACGGACCTCGGCGGCGCCATTCGCGGCTTCAAGAAATCCATGAGCGACGACGACAACAAGCCCGCCGAGCAGGATTCTCTGGAAGGCAAGGACGAGCCCGCGGCCTATAAGGCCGAGGCAGAAGAGAAGCCCCGGGACAAGACCACTGGCTGAGACCAAGCTGAATGTTTGATATCGGCTTTCTCGAGCTCCTGATCTGCGGCGTGATTGCGCTGCTTGTGCTTGGCCCCGAACGTCTGCCTACGGCCGCTCGCGCGGCTGGGCGGTGGATCGGCGGTGCCCGCCGCATGGTCACTCAGTTCACCACGGAACTCGATCGCCAGCTGAAAGCCGAAGAAATCCGGGAAGAGTTGCGCAAGGCCGGAGACGTGGGGCTTGAGGATGTCGAGAAGAGCGTTCGCGGCGCCCTCGACGAGGCCAAGAAATACGAGCACATGATTCTGCCGGACGATCAGACCACCCGGCCAAAACCGGCACCCGCCAGCCGGGCGCCGGCCAACGAAGCTGATAAGGCTGACACCCCGGCCAACGACGCCTCGGATACCCGCTCATGACCCAGAAGACTGACGGCCAGACCCCGGACGCCTCCGCCTCGCAACCGGAAATGCCGCTGATTGAGCATTTGCTGGAACTGCGCAACCGGTTGCTGAAAATGGTGCTGGCGGTCATTGTCTGTTTTGCCGCCATCTATCCGTTTGCCAACGAGCTCTATCTGCTGCTGTCCCAGCCATTGCGGGAGCTGTTGCCGGTGGGCCAGACCATGATCGCCACCGACATCACTTCACCCTTCTTTGCCCCCCTGAAGCTGGCCCTGGTGCTGGCCGTGTTCGTCGCTATCCCGGTGATCCTTTACCAGCTCTGGAGCTTTGTGGCGCCGGGCCTGTACGCCCATGAAAAGCGTCTGGCATTTCCGCTGCTGTTCACCTCGGTGATCCTGTTCTATCTCGGAGCCGCGTTTGCGTATTTCGTGGTGTTTCCCCTGGTATTCGGGTTTTTCACGGCCATCGGGCCAGAGGGCATTGTGGAACTGCCGGACATTTCCAGTTACCTGAATTTCGTGCTGAAGATGTTCTTTGCCTTCGGTGTGGCGTTTGAAATACCCATCGCCACCATACTGCTGGTGCTCACCGGCGCCACGACTCCGGACGATCTCGCCGCCAAGCGCCCCTATATTGTGGTGGGCTGTTTCGTGATTGGCATGCTGCTGACACCGCCGGACATCATTTCCCAGACTCTGCTGGCGGTACCCATGTGGCTGCTGTTCGAGATGGGCATCATCTTCAGCCGGCTGGCGGTTCGCAAACCGGACACCGCAGAATCGAGCGAAGCAGCCGGCGAATGAATCTGGCCTTACTGTTCACCGAAGACTTTGTGGCCGCTGACCGAGCGGTACTGACCGGTCGCCGCCTGACCCACCTCCACCAGGTGCTGAAAGTCGCCGAAGGCGACCTGATCCCCGTAGGCCGGGCCGGCGGCAACATCGGCAGCGGGCGGGTGCTGGAACTGACAGACAGCCGTGCCGAGATTCAGGTGGAACTGACGGCAGCACCACCCCCGCCACTGCCCCTGACCCTGATTCTCGCCATGCCCCGGCCGAAAATGTTTCGCCGCGTCCTGCAGACCTGCGCCACCCTGGGGGTCAAGGACATCTGGCTGATCAACAGCTACAAGGTGGAAAAAAGCTTCTGGCAGACGCCCTGGCTGTCCGCCGAGCACCTGCGCGAAAACCTGACCCTGGGCCTGGAACAGGCGCGGGACACGGTGCTGCCGGAGGTTCACATTCGCAAGCTGTTCAAGCCGTTTGTGGAAGATGAGCTGCCGGCGTTGCTGGCGGGGAAGCGGGCGCTGGTCGCCCATCCCGGCACTGCAGTAGCCTGCCCCACCCATCTGGACCAGCCAGCCGCGCTCTGCGTCGGCCCGGAAGGCGGGTTCACCCCTTACGAGGTTGGCAAACTGGAAAAAGCCGGCTGCCAGGGTGTCCATCTCGGCCGCCGGATTCTGCGGGTGGAAACGGCGGTACCGGTGCTGGTCAGCCGCCTGTTCGATGCCTGCGGCTAAATCGCGCCGCTGAATTCGGTTTGCTCTAATCCAGCCCCATGGCTTCGGCGGCAATGCGATTCTTTAATGGCCCCAGCTGGTTGAGCCAGCGCATGCCGGTGTTGCGCAGCCAGCGCAGAGGCAGCTCGTCGCGGGCGAAGAGCTGCTTGAAGCCTTCCATAGCCGCCATCATGGTGAGATTCTCTCCCTTGCGCCGACGCTGGTAGCGGGCCAGCACAAACTCATCAGCGGCGCCGAGACCCGCCTTTCTGGCCCGTGCCAGCTCGTCCAGCAAGGCCCGTACGTCACCGTAACCCAGGTTAGCGCCCTGCCCCGCCAGCGGGTGAATGGTGTGCGCCGCGTCCCCCACCAGCACAAACCCCGGGGCCACGTAATCCTTGGCATGGCGCTGGCGCAGTGGGAAAGCCACACGCCGGGAGACAGACTCGACCGCACCCAGTTCACGCTCGATCGCCCGCTCCAGCTCACCGGCGAAGGCCGAATCATCCAGCGTCATCAGGCGGCGAGCCTCTTCGGTATCCTGGGACCAGACAATGGAGCAGTAATGTTCATCGCCGTTTTCAGGCAGCAGCGGCAGAAACGCCAGAGGACCGGTCGGGGAAAACCGCTGCCAGGCGGTAAAGCGGTGGCCCTTGGTGGTGCGCACCGTACAGACAATGGCCTGCTGATCATAATCCCATTCCCGGGTCGGCAGACCCACCCATTGCCGCAGTCGGGAGTGGGCGCCATCCGCCGCCACGACCAGGTGGGCCGCCAACACGCGGCCGTCCTCCAGGGTGATGCCACGGGGAGCCTGAGCCGCCGCCTCATCCTGCCACCAGCCCGTCACCTTGACGCCATCGAACAGCTCGACATCGCTGTCCGCGAGGGCCGCAAACAGCCCCCGCACCATATGGCGGTTCTCGATGATGGTGCCGAGGGAGCGCGCCTGCAGCTCCGCCGCCTCAAACTGGATGCGGCCAGTGCCGTCACCGTCCCACACCGTCATGGTCTGGTACGGGCAATGGCGACCCGCAGTGATCTCACCCCATACTCCCAACCGCTCCAGCAGGCGCTGACTGGCGACGGAAATGGCGCTGACCCGGGGCTCGAAATCCTCAACCCCCTGCGCCGGCGCCGGCGCCTGCAACAGCGTCTGGCGCTCACTGCCTTCCACCAGCGCCACCCGCCAGCCTTGTCGGGACAGTCCCAACGCCAGCGCCGAGCCCACCATGCCGCCGCCGACCACGAGAATGTCGAAGCTTTGTGATTCAGTCATGGTTCGCCGGCTCCCGGTGAGTGGCGGACGGATGATCAATCATCGCGCGACGCCCGCCCACGCCCATCGCCTTGCGGGCAAACCAGCGCTTGGCGCCCGGCACCAGATCCAGCCCCACCAGCCCGGCATCACGGGCCAGCGCCAGAGGGGGCAGAGATTGCCCGAAAATCCGGATCAGCGAGTCTGAGAACTGCACGGTTTGCTGCCAGTCCTGCTGGTGCAGCGTCTGATAACGGCGGAGTACCGCCAGGTCGCCAATCGACACACCCTGAGCCACCGCCAGCCGGAATTGCTCCACCAAGGTCATCAATCCACGCAGGGCCAGATTGAACCCCTGCCCGGCCACCGGGTGCAGGGCATGGGCGGCATTGCCCACCAACGCGACCCCGGTGCGCACCGGCTCGTCGACGGTGGTCAGTTTCAGGGGATAATGATTGCAGGCACCGATGCGGGTAAAGCGCCCGAGTCGCCAGCCAAAACGCTCCTGCAGCCGTCGGCACTTGTCGGCGTCAGGCAGAGCGAGCAGCTCGTCCAGGGCTTCGTCGCTCAGGGTCCACACCAGGGCCGACTGATGGCCGGGACGGCTCGCAGACCCGTGCGGCAGCAGCGCCATCGGGCCCGCGTCGGTGAAACGCTCGAACGCGTGGAACCGGTGACTGTCTGCGGTGGACACATTGGCGATCAGCGCATGCTGGCCGTAATCGTGGGTTCGGGTCTGGAAGCCGAGGGTGTCGCGCAGGCCGGAGCGGCCGCCGTCCGCAACCACCAGGCACTGGGCGGTCAGCTCCCGGATTTCCTCGCCGGACCGCACCGACACCCTGACGCCTTCCGCCAGCGGCGTCATATCCACCACCTCGGCAGGGGCTTCCCACTGCACGCCAGTTTCCAGCAGCTCCCTCATCAGGCACAGCCCCATCCAGCGGTTGTCAGCCACATAACCCAGCGCAGGCTGGTCATGCTCCGCCGCTTGCAGGCGCGTGGCGCCGAAGCGACCGCGGTCGGATACGTGAATGTGTTCAATCGGTGTGGCGTGCGCCGACAGCCGCGACCAGAGCCCCAGCTCCTCGAATATCAGCCGTGAGCCCCAGGCCAGGGCCGTGGACCGGGCGTCGTAGCTGGGCTGGTAGCTCTCCGGCAGGGCGTCGGGCGATAACGGGAACGCCTCGACCACGGTCACCCGTAAGGAAGGCACCACTTTCGCCAGCGCCAGCGCCAGGGTTGCCCCGGCCAGGCCGCCCCCGGCAATGACAAGATCGGTATCGGTTCGGGTCACCGGGTCAGTCCGCCATCAGGGTTTCGATCTCGGCGATGGTCTTGGGCACGGCCTCGGTCAGAACCCGGCAGCCGTCTTTGGTCACCACCACGTCATCTTCTATGCGAATGCCGATGCCGCGCCACT
>JAEPMM010000143.1 GCA_017643965.1 Marinobacter sp. | reverse complement strand
GAGCCCACGGCTTACGAGGGGCTGCTGGTGAGAGTGACCCCGGCTGCCCACGCCAAATGTGAGCGCTGCTGGCACCATCGGGCGGATGTCGGTCAGCACGCCGCCCACGCGGATCTCTGTGGCCGCTGTGTGACCAACGTCGAAGGAACGGGCGAAGCCCGCTCGTTCGCCTGATGGACGCGATCATGACCGACGAAACCAGCGGTTCCAAGATGAAGTGGTTGTGGCTGGCGGTGCTGATCATCGCCCTCGACCTCGGCACCAAGGCCATGGCCACCGCCATGCTGACCTACGCCAGCCCGGTGCCGGTGATGCCCAGCTTCAACCTGACCCTGCTGCACAACACCGGCGCGGCGTTCAGTTTCCTGGCTGGTGCCGCCGGTTGGCAACGCTGGTTCTTCGTGGTGCTGGCGATCGGTGTCAGCGTGGCTCTGGTGGTTTGGCTGAAAACCCTCAAGCGTAATGAAACCTGGACGGCGATTGCCATCGTACTCATTCTCGGCGGCGCACTCGGTAACGTATATGACCGGCTGGTGCACGGTTATGTGGTCGATTTCCTTCATTTTTACTGGAACGACTGGCATTTCCCCGCCTTCAACCTGGCCGACACCGCCATCACCATCGGTGCCGGCATGATGATTCTCGACATGTTCCGCAAGCCCGCCGAGGGCGTTGCGGACGGGAGTGACCAACACTGATGAAAGACCTTCCGGTAGACAAGGGCACCCGCGTAACCCTGAATTTCGCCCTGAAATTTCAGGATGGCGAAGTGGTGGATTCCACATTCGACAAGGCCCCGGCGACCCTCGAAATTGGCGACGAAAATCTGCCAGAGAACTTCGAGGCGTACCTGATGGGGATGACCGCCGGTGAACACAAAACCGTGGAAGTGCCGCCGGAGAAAGCCTTTGGTCAGCACAACCCCAACAACCTGCAAACCTTCAAGCGCCATGAGTTCAGTGCCGACATGGTGCTCGAGCCCGGGGTCATGATCTCTTTTGCCGACGCCCGCCAACAGGAGCTGCCGGGGGTGGTCAGCCGTGTCGAGGGCGACGAGGTGGAAGTGGACTTCAACCATCCGCTGGCAGGGCGTACACTGACCTTCGAAGTGGAAATCATTGACGTGGAGCCGGTCGGACCGGCCCACTAACCAGAGCAGCAGGCTGACATGCAGATCCGACTCGCCAATCCCCGCGGCTTTTGTGCCGGCGTTGACCGTGCCATCGAAATTGTAAACCGGGCGCTGGATGTGTTCGGCGCGCCCATCTACGTGCGACACGAGGTGGTGCACAACAAATTCGTGGTGGATAACCTGCGCAATCGCGGCGCGGTGTTCGTGGACGAACTGCATGAAGTGCCGGACGACACGCTGGTGATCTTCAGTGCCCACGGCGTATCCCAGGCGGTGCAGAACGAAGCGGCCCGTCGCGGGCTGAAAGTGTTCGACGCCACCTGCCCACTGGTCACCAAAGTGCACATGGAAGTAATGCGCTACAGCCGTGAGGGTCGCGAGTGCATCCTCATCGGTCACCATGGCCACCCGGAAGTGGAGGGCACCATGGGTCAGTATGATCACAGTAATGGTGGTGAAATCTATCTGGTGGAGAACGAAGAAGACGTCGCCAATCTGCAGGTAAACGACCCGGCCAAGCTGTCTTACGTCACCCAGACCACTCTGTCCATGGACGACACCGCACGGGTGATCGATGCCCTTCGTGCCAGGTTCCCGGAAATCCAGGGCCCCAGAAAGGACGACATCTGCTACGCCACCCAGAACCGCCAGGACGCGGTCAAGCAGCTCGCCGGCGACTGCGACCTGATGCTGGTGGTGGGCTCCCCCAACAGCTCCAACTCCAACCGCCTGCGGGAACTGGCCGAACGTATGGGCACCCCCGCCTATCTGATCGACGAAGCCGCGCAGATTGATCCCGCCTGGCTCGATGGAAGGAAGATCGTCGGCGTCACCGCCGGCGCCTCGGCACCGGAAGTGCTGGTAAACGATGTGATCTCACGCCTGAAGGAGCTGGGTGGTGATATGCCCGAAGAGATTCCCGGGCGCGAGGAGAACATTGTGTTTTCGATGCCTAAGGAGCTTCGGATTGATGTGGTTGAGGTTTCCTAAGACCTGAAAGCACATAAAACGTGATGATCATCTCACAATCATCTACCCCGCTGCCGCTCGTCCGCTGATAAAGCCCTTCTGTCGTTTCTCGATAGAAGTAGTCGTTAACTCTGCGTAACGTTTCCATAGGCCAAACTGGAAGTGGACTATGTATCGTAACGTCAGAACAAAAGGTTTTACGCTTGTTGAATTGCTGGTCACTGTTGCAATTGTCGCGATAGTGGCCTCAATAGCGGTTCCCTCCTTTGCGACCATGATTGCTAACGGTCGTATAGCCAGTACCTCTAATGATCTCGTAGGACTCATAAATTTTGCCCGTGCCGAAGCGGTAAAGCAGGGTCGCGTTGTGCGAGTTTCCCCTCAGGATGGCAATAACTGGGCGAACGGAGTGGTCGCATGGATTGACCAGAATGCCAACAACACCTTCGATGCTCCGGAAGCTGTGCGAGTGATTTCTGCCGCCCCGGGTGCTGTCACCGTAACATCTACAGGAAACTTTGGTTTTACCGGCGGTGGCTCTTCCTTTGCAGGCGCCGCTGTGACCATCGATGTTTGTGACGATCGCAGTGGCGAAACCGGTAGTGAGATTACAATTACCCTCGGCGGGCGGGTAAGGGCGGGAGACGAACCATGCGCATGACCCCGGGTAAGTTGGTGTCGCTCAGATCGGCCGGTTTTACCATGATTGAGGTGCTGGTCGCCTTGATTATTCTTGCGATTGGTTTGCTGGGCGTCGCCGGTATGCAGGCTTTGTCGCTCAAGCAGACCAGTAACTCCAACATTCGCTCTTTGGTGACCATGCACGCCTATGATTTGTCAGAGCGCATGCGATCAGAATCCAGTGACGTGACAGTCTTCGAAAAAGCGCTCTCAGCTACTTGTGCCGACTGTAACAGCGATCTTGAGGCTTGGCATGATCTTTTGGTGAGCGATGTCCCCACGGCCACTTCGGCAGTTGATGTTACTACTACCGCTAACAGTACCTTTGCCGAGATTACTGTGAACTGGACTGAACGGGGCATCGGTAACGATGCTATCGCCCAGAACTACACCTTGTATGTGAGGTTGAGATGAAGCCACTTTTCTTCAGGCAACAAGGCCTTTCCATTGTCGAACTGATGATTGCAATAACCCTTGGCCTGATTCTGACCGCGGGCCTGGTTCAGATTTTCAGTGGCAACCAGCGTTCCTTCGTCGTAGCAGAAGCCAATATGCGGGTTCAGGAAGGGGGGCGAATGACGTCGGAGTTTCTGGGGCGTGCGATCAGAAATGCCGATTACTGGGGGTGCATTCCTCGAGACAATGTGGCCAACAAACTTGATGTCACCAGTCCTGATTATGTTGCAGATTTGTTTGATTTTCAGGACGGTTTTATGTCATTCCAAAGTGACGGAAGCGGTCTCGGTTTGGCGGGAACGGACGTAATGGTTCTGCGTGGAGTGGGCGGTGCCGGCGATGTCTCTATAACCGAAGAGATGCCCAACTCATCGGCCAACTTGAAAGTGAATACCGTGGATGGCATTGATGAGGCCGACATATTATTGATCAGCGACTGCATTGCAGGAGACATCTTTCAGGTGACCGGACTGCAGACGGGGGCGAATTCGGGCATCAATCATAACACCGGAAATAGCGTGTCACCGGGGAATGGCAAGCCGAGAGAGGGCGTGGATGTCGTGGTTGATAATAACTGCCCAGGGCAGGCCGTAAACTGCTTGTCTAAGCAGTACGACGATACGGCCCAGATCTTTTCTCCATATTACCATCAGTACTTTATTGACGAAGACGCTGATGGCAATCGGGCGTTGTTCCGGCAGGAGGCCAATGGCACTGCTGAAGAAATCATGGATGGTGTTTGGGACTTACAAATGCGCGTTGGTCTGGATACTGGTTTGTCGAATGGTGAGGTGACTGACTGGGTGGAAATTACCGCTACAAACTCTCTTAGCCAGGCTGCGGCAGCTAATGTCGTCGCGGTTGAGATTTCAATGCTCGTCAGGTCGCCTGAAAATCGAATAGTCGATAGTCCCATGGAGCTCTGTTTTCCGCATTGGGCAGACTGTGATGGTGCCGGAGAATTTAACGTTGAAGACGAAATTGATGCGGATTCGAGGCACCTCTATCGTGTGTTCTCATCCATGGCAACTATCAGAAATCGCATTCTGAAAGTAGAACAGAATTGAGGGGCGTGAGTATGAATATTAGCCAAAGGCGTCAAGCTGGAGCCGTGCTGTTGACCAGTCTTCTGATCCTGCTCGTGCTCAGCCTGTTGGCTGTGTCAAGCATGCAGAACAGCACGCTGCAGGAGAGGATGGTATCAGCGCAGAGAGAGGGCTTTATGGCGATGGAAGGCGCAGAGCTTGCACTTCGTGAGGCAGAACGCGCTATCGATAACCTCGCGAGTCCATCTGGCCTTGGTTCGCTGTCCGGATTTTATGAGCGAGGTGAGGCACCCCGTGGCAAGAATATTTTTCTGGCCAGCAACTGGAGTGGCACGAACTCTGTAGCGGTAACCGTTCCGACCGTTAACGACAGAGCCTTGTTTCCAGAGGCGCCCCGGTATTTAGTGGAATATGTGGGCGATGCACAGGTTTCAGTAGGAAATGAATCAGCTGACGTGAACATGACCAACTACTCCCACGAGACGGGCGCGTCAGTCGCTAAAGCCTTTCGAATCGTCGCCCGTGGCACCGGTGCTACAGGCGAAGGTCAGAGAATTCTTGAAGAATACTATCGGCGTGAGTTCTAACGCGCTCTGGAGGACCTGCTAATGAATAAATCTACAAGTAAGGCCGCGCATTTTGTACTTGGTGTTGGCTTGATTGCTCCAGCGCTCGGTTACGCCAATGTGCCTTTTGCCGACGTTCCTTTGTTCGTCTCCGGATCAGCCAAGCCGAACCTGATGTTCGTGGTGGATGACTCAGGGAGTATGGACTTTGAGATTGTCAGCGAGTTCTGGGGCTCAGGCCGCGCCTATTTGTTTAACAGTGGCGCTGTCGCTGACGACAACATTGGTGGGTGGTTAACCAATACCGGAAGAACCGGTCAGGTGTCGTTCATCCCTCGACACTATTTTTTGCGTTCGTCTGATTTTAATGCGGCTTATTACAATCCGGAGTCGGACTACAGCCCGTGGCCGGACTCTGACTCAAAAACGTACTCGGATGCCAGTCCAAGCTCAGCACCTTATGAGCCCACATCGAATTCAAGCAAAACGCTTGATCTGACAAGCAATGCAACGGACTCCGCTGGCAATAGTTATTACCCGGCAACCTACTTCGAGCCAACCACCCAGGGCACGGTAACAAACACCTATTTCAATGTCTCTTATGAGTGTGGCTCTCCACCGGAGCCGCAGTTATACAGCCAAGATAATTACACCGCCACTCTCTACCAGGACTGGGCTGGTTACCCAGATGACACCACTCTGCCTGAAGGGGTTGTGGGGCTCGCTCCGGATAACACCTGCCTGACAAAGGTTGAAATCACCGATGCTGACGAGCTTCAGAACTTTGCAAATTGGTTCACTTATTATCGACGTTTGCATCACGCCACGCGCGCTTCGGTTGGCGAGTCACTCGTGGGCTTGTCGGGGATGAAAATTGGTACATTCTGGTTGCACAACCTCCGAACAGTTGAGATGCAGGACCTCGATGATGAGAGAGGAGAATTTCTCGACGATACCTATGGTCGTTTCGGAGCTGGTTGGGGCGGGGGAGGTACGCCTCTCCGAGCAGCTTTGAAGCATGCCGGGGATCAGTACGACGGAAACGCAAACATCATCGAGGCAGAATGTCAGAAAAACTTCTCCTTGGTTTTTACAGACGGTTTCAATAATGATTTTCCCGTGACCGTTAATAACGCAGACGACGGTAAGGGGGCGCCATATGAAGATAACGCATCAGATACGCTCGCAGACATTGCGATGGAGTTTTACGAGCGTCGGTTGAGAAGTGAAACCTACGATGCCGGAGGCGTGCGTCGACCTGCGGCCTGCTTTAAACAGGAAGGGGATCCTGGATTCAGCAGTACGACTCTGACGTTGGCAGAGCCAACAGACCCCAGTTACGACGCCTCTGCAGACTGTAATACGAATCTGCATATGAATACCTATACCGTCGGTTTTGGAGCGAAGGGGTCTTTATATGCAGGCCGGGAGTACAACAAAGTAAAAGATGCATATGGTACTTCCCCGGACTGGGACGAAATTGATGACACGGCAGCTGATGCAAATCAGGTAGACGACCTTTACCACGCGGCAGTCAATGGTCGCGGAGAGTTCTACAATGCCAGTAACGTTGACGAGTTGAGGCGCTCTATTTCCGCCGCACTCCGGGATATCATCCGCTCTACCGGTTCAGCTACAAACGTCACGTTCAACACCGCAACTCTTGAAGAGGGTAGTAACGTGTACACCGCCTCTTTCAATAGTGGCGATTGGTCCGGTTCGGTGGCTGCCCGGGCTCTTAATCCGGTCACAGGCAACATTGGTAGTGTGGTTTGGGACGCGGCAGACACCTTGAACGAACTATCGCCGAGCCAACGGAATATCGTGACCTATAACGGTGGCGGTGTGCCGTTCAATTGGGACTCGCTGAGCACTGCCCAGCGTGGTGATCTCGATGGACCGCTGAACGACAGTCTCGGTCCTAACCGCCTGGCCTATATTCGAGGAGACCGTTCCAGCGAAGGTGGCACGTTCCGCAAACGATCAACGGTTCTGGGTGACGTAGTCAATTCGTCACCGGTGTACGCGGGTAAGCCTGCTAGTGGGTGGCCAGACATTGATCCTTTTGGTGCGGCTGATACTGGACGATATTCCACGTTCCGTCAGAACACGGACAGAACCCCCATGGTATACGTCGGAGCTAATGATGGAATGCTCCATGGCTTCAACGCAGAAACCGGTCAAGAACTGATGGCCTATATCCCCAGCTTTGTATATTCCGAACAGGAGGGGGAAGGACTGAACTATCTTTCCGATCCTGCCTATGAGCATCGGTTCTACGTGGATCTGTCGCCAGCGGTATCAGATGTTTATATCAGCGATGCCAGTGGTTTGAATACGGGTTGGAAAACCATTCTTGTAGGCGGTCTCAGAGCAGGCGGTAAAGGGCTTTTTGCACTGAACGTGACGAACCCGGCCAACTTCGGCAACACTGCTGCTGCCGCAGAAGACATGGTTCTATGGGAGTTTTCCGATCCACGCCTCGGCCAGGTTGTTGAGCCGCCGCAGGTCGCCTTGGTGAAATGGAAGAATAATGACTATCGCTGGAGTGCCCTGATTCCCAACGGTTATAACAGTGGAAGTGGGCAATCCGGGCTGTTTGTTCTGGATATTGAAGGGGGGCAGGATGGCTGGTCAGAAGGCGAGGATTTCGAATTCATCCCGCTGGGCTCTGGGCAGGGATTGTCTCCGGTCCGTGCGGTTGACTACATGGATGAAGACGGAACCGGCGTGAGAGATGGCATTTTGGATCGCGTTTACGCGGGAGATCTGGATGGCAACATCTGGGCGATCGATCTGAGTGGCGGCGTGAACAATTGGGGCAGTGTCTACAATAGCTCCCCATTCTTCGTTGCAACGGATAGTGACGGTAATCGCCAACCTATTACTACTGCTCCAGTGATGGGGAGAAATATATACAACACGAGTGGTGATTCGCCTAACTTGTTCGTGTTTTTCGGCACCGGTCGATACCTTACCGACACTGATCCAACCAACACGGCAGAACAGAGTTTCTACGGAGTGTGGGACCAGGGAGACGCCGTTGCCCGTAGCGATCTGGAGCCACGCACAATCACCGAATTCACTTCCGAGGGCCGTGAAGTCAGAGATGTCAGTGGCGATAGCATCAACTGGGTCGATAACTCAGCCAATGCCAT
>JAEPMM010000254.1 GCA_017643965.1 Marinobacter sp. | reverse complement strand
TTGCATTGATTGGGCACATATAAAAAATTTACCTCTCCCAATAAAACCTTCATTTGTCGAGTTTTATATTGTTTATGTCTCTTCTTTTTTTAAATTTCCCTTTGGAATAATTATTCAACAACTACCTTTTGCAAAGAAAGGACGCCCAGATCCTTCAGGCGCTCGTCCAGCAGCTTGCGCCAGCGACGGGTCACCCGGGCAACGGCAAAGGGAAACTGATCTCTCATGATCGGGACTCCGATAAAGGGCTAATCAACTGATAAAGTTACCAATAGTAAGCTAACCATTGAAATAAAAACAGATTTGGATACAGAAACAAAATGGGGGAAAACCGAGAGGCGGGCGCGCGACGGGCCAGCAAGGCCCGTCGGCACCGGGGTTGGCGGAATCAGCCGGCCTGACGCAATTCTTCCTCGTGCATCTCCAATACCTCCGGTGACTCGTGGAACGATTCGTTGCGGGGATCCATTTCCGTCAGCACCGCAGACGACTCGGGCATGGCCGGTACAAAGTGCTCCTGATCTTCCACCGCCACGTCATCGGTATGGCTGATGCGGTAACTGGTGATAAACGCCAGCACCACCAAAAACCCGGCGTTGCCCAGAAACAGGCCGCGGGGGCCCAGCTGGCTGACCAGCTCAGCCATTACGATCGGTCCGATCACACTGCCAATGCCGTAACTCAGTAACAGGGTGGCACTGGCGGCAACAATGCGATTGCTCTCCATGCGGTCGTTGGTGATGGCCACCGCCACCGGATACAGCGCGGCCGAGAGCCCGGTGAACAGCCCCACCAGGAGGGTCAGCAACCACAGCGTCTCGGCCCCGAGCACACCCACCAGGCCCGCAGACGTGGCCGCGGCGAGAGCAATCCAGAACATCACCCGCCGACGGTCAAAGCGGTCGCAGAGGCGGCCAAGGGGCCAGGCCACAATCATGGCCGCGACAATGGCACTGGCCATAAACGTGGACGTGCGGGCCACGTCGAGGCCAACCATGGTGGCGTAGACCGGGCCCAGGGCATAGAACGAGCCGATCAGCACGCCGCAGATCAACGCGCCAGATACGCCGGTGAACGACTCCCGCGCCAGCGTGAAAAACGACAGACGTTCCGCCTGCTCGATCAGCGGGGCTTCCATCCGGGTCAGCGACAGGGGGATCAGTGCCAGCACCAGCAGCATGGCGGCAATGGAAAACGGCATGAAATTGGACGGATCACCGATATTGACCACCAGCTGGCCGCCGGCGGCCGACAGGTAGAATACGATCTGGTACACCGCAAACAGCGCACCCCGGTTGGCATTGGTAGCGCGGCTGCTGAACCAGCTTTCGATCACCACCAGCACGCCGGCGATACTGAAACCGGACACCGCCCGTAAAAACGCCCAGAAGACCATCGACACCGCCATCGGATACATCAGCGAAGCCACCGCAGCAACCGCGGCGAAGACCGCAAACGCGCGAATATGCCCCACCCGGGTTATGATTTTCTGCACGTACAGGGTGCCCAGCACGAAACCGATGGAGTAGAACACCAGTACCCAACCGATGACATCCGGCGGCACCGACTCAATACTCAGGCGGATCCCGAGCAGGGTCATCAGGAACGCATTGCCACTGACCAGCAAAACAATACTAAGAATTAACGCAGAAAGAGATGTGACCATGCGGGTCATTGCTGGGCTCCGGACTTGAGCTGAAAGGATTCAATGGTTGAGACAAATCGGGTTTTGACAAAACATAGCAGCAGGAGCCGGAGTTTGCCGACCGCGCATTAAATCAGCCCTTTGCGGGGCGCACCACTACGCACTTGCCGCAGTCGTTCGCGGGACTGACAATTGCGCCGTGTCATCGCGCTGGGGCGCCCGGCATGACCGGCTTTGACATTGTTTCACATTAAGGTGACGTAACAGACGGGTCCGGAAGGAGCGGTTAACATTAATGCAGCTATTCATTAAACCCGTGAGCGCCTGTTATGAAAAAAACGGACTGGCCCATCCGGTGGGACCTGTTTCTTCGCTACCGCCTGATCGAGATCATTGCCCTCTGGGAAGGCCGGCTGACAACCAACCACATCTGCCACAGTTTCGGCATTGGTCGGCAGCAAGCCTCCAAGGACATCAACACCTATCTGCGGGAGCTTGCGCCCGACAACCTGGTGTACGACCGGCACCTGAAAGGCTACGTGCCGGCCTCCAGCTTCCGCCCCGTGGTGACCCGCGGCCAGGCCAGCGAGTATCTGGACCTGCTGGCCCGCCAGGAACATCTGAGCGATACCTTCGAGTCACTGAACATCAGCCTGCCCGACAGCACTGTTGTGCAGGGGCCGCATCGCGTGGTGCAACGGAGTGTGATGCGGGCGGTGGTAACCGCCCCACGCCATGGCCGACAACTGCGGACCGGTTACGCTTCGCTGGCCCAACCGGCCACCACTCAGCGGGTACTGGAACCTCACACACTGGTGTGCGTGGGCCGCAACTGGCATCTGCGTGCCTGGTGCGACACCACCGGCACCTTCAGCGATTTTGCCCTGAGCCGGTTCCGCGGCAAACCGGAAGCGGTGCGTCAGCGTGCGCGCCATAGCGTTCACCTGGACGATGACTGGAACCAGGAAGTAACGCTGGTACTGGCGCCGGACAGCCGGCTGAGCCGTGAATGCCGGGACATCATTGCCGCCGATTACGGCATGACAGACCACCGGCTGGAGATCCGCACGCGGGCGGCGTTGGCGCCGTACCTGCTGTCCCGACTCGGCATCGCCGTCGACACCCCCCACCCGGACCCGCTGGTTCAGCAGCTGGAACTGGCCAACCCGGAACAGGTGCAACTCAGCAACCCCCACCTCCAGAAATCGGTAAAAGCCGTGGCGGGATTTTGCTAGACTCGGTGGGTGACCTATAACACCCCGCCACTGACCTCTCTACTCGTCGCCATCGTCCTGGCCGGGATGACCATCCCGGCGATGGCTGACGGCTGTGGCGCGCCGGCCACCCCTATCCACCAGGTTCAGGGCAGTGGCGACCGCTCCCCGATGGTGGGTGAAGAGGTGACGGTCGAGGGCATACTCACCCTCGACTCCCGCCACACGGGCGGCTTTCGCGGCTTCTACCTGCAACAGGCCGACGGCGATACCGACAACAACCCATTAACCTCCGAAGCCCTGTTTATCCACACCGGTCACCGTGGCGGCCAACCCGGACATCGGATCCGGGTACGCGGGCGGGTCAAGGAATTCCACAATCTGACCGAGTTGACCGATGTCCGGTACGTGCAGGACTGCGGTCCATCCCGGTTGCCCGAAGCGGTAACGGTCGATCTGCCGTGGCCGGACGGACAGTCATCCCCCGAAGCGCTCGAAAATATGCGTGTGCGAATCCGTTCGCCCCTGACCGTCATCGACAGCTATCACCTGGCCCGTTATGGCGAGCTGACGCTTGCCGCGGCGCCCCAGCCCGTGCCTACCGAGATACTGCCGCCCGGCCGTGAGGCTTATCGGCTGGAGCAGCAACAACAGCAACAGCGCCTGGTGCTGGATGACAACCACGGCGTGCGTCATCCCGATCCGGTGCCCTGGCCAGCCCCGGCGCTGTCGATGACCAATACCGTCAGAACCGGCGATACCGTGAGCGGGCTGGAGGGTGTGCTTGATTTCCGTTTCGGTGCCTGGCGACTGCAGCCATCGACCACTCCTGAATTCCACAACAGTGCCCCCCGCCCGACACCGCCCCCACGTGATCCGGACGTCACCTTGCGGGTGATCACCCTCAACCTTGAGAACTATTTCAATGGCAATGGTCGTGGCGGCGGCTTTCCGACCGCCAGGGGCGCCGCAACTGCCGAGGAGTTCCAACGCCAGACCCGCCGGCTGGCGGCCGCCCTGAGCACGCCGGACCCCGACGTCATTGCGGTGGCCGAAATCGAGAATGACGGCGACGGCGAGCACGGCGCCGTTGCCAGCCTGGCACGCGCCCTGGGACCGGAGTGGCGCCATGTTCGCGGGGGCGAATCCGCCGGAAGCGACGCCATCCGCACGGCACTGCTCTATCGGCGAGACCGGGTGGCAACGGTCGGCGCCCCATCACGCCTGACTTCCGGCGTCTTTGCGCGGCGTGGACGACCGCCTCTGGCCCAGATTCTGCGTCCACTGGATCGCCCCCACGGCATCAGAATCATCGTGCCGCACCTGAAGTCCAAGGCCTGCCGTGACGCCACCGGAGCGGATCGCGACCAGCAGGATGGCCAGGGCTGCTTCAGCCACAGCCGCGAGCGGGCGGCGCGCGCACTAGTCGACTGGGCCGGCTCGTTTACCGACAACGGCATGGTGGCGGGTACGTTGATAACCGGCGACCTCAACAGCTATGCCCGCGAAGCCCCGATGGCGGTGTTGCAGGCGGCCGGCTTCAGCAGCCTGATGCACCGATTCTATCCATGCTCGGCCGACCACTGCCCCCAGACCACCTACCGCTACAAAGGGCGAAAGGGCAGTCTCGACTACGCGCTGGCATCGGACACCCTGGTGCCCCGGGTCGTTCATGCCCAGGCGTGGGCGATCAACGCAGAGGAACCCGCCGCGCTGGGCTACCGCCATCAGTCCACCGCCTCCGAGCCGTGGCGTGCCTCGGACCACAACCCGCTGATCGTCGATTTCGCACTCTGAACATCCCCGACCTGTTGCTTGGATGCCGCCATTCACTGGCGGCAAAGCCATCGCCCGCGTTCGGCATAACGGTACACTGGTACCACTCTATGACTGCGGACACATTCCATGAAGGTACCCACCCCGAACTTATGGCCTCTGGCACGAACCGGACAGCGCTGGTTAGTGCAGGCGAGAAGAAAGGAAGTACAGATCGATGGCCACCGCATGGTGTACCTGGAGCGGGGCAAGCCGTCGCCGTCGACCCCCACCGTGGTGCTGATTCATGGCTTTGCCGCCATGAAAGAGAACTGGGCCCTCTGGCTGCAGAAGCTGCCCCGCCACTGGCACATCCTGGTGCCTGACGTTCCGGGCCTCGGTGAAAGCGAGTATCATCCCGGCGCCAGCTACCGTTATGAAGCGCAGGCCCTGCGGTTGCGGGACTGGCTCGACACCTTTCCCACGGACAACATCCACCTTGCCGGCAGCTCCATGGGCGGTGCCATCGCCGCGGTGCTGGCCCATCGCATGGAACCGGCGCCGCGCTCGGTCACCCTGCTGAACAGCGCCGGGATTCCCGAGC
>JAEPMM010000050.1 GCA_017643965.1 Marinobacter sp. | reverse complement strand
ATCCTTGACCCGCTCATCCGGCCCCGCCAGTCGCGGCAGGCGCCCGGCAACCTCGGGATTTCCGGGAGGGAACAGTTCGCCGGCACGGCTCACCAAACGATCACCGTTCCAGTAGGCCAGCGGTTTTTTCTCACGAATCTCGATCTCCAGCCGGTCGGGCCAGACCCGTCTGACCGCCGCCGACTCTACCCAGGGGCGCAGCTCCAGATCGTTCTTGATATCGGACAGATCGGTGGCGAAGAAACTCTTGCCGATCCAGTCGCCGGCTTTCCGCTCCAGATCCGTCCGGCTCTCTCCGATCAGGGTGCCTTTCACATCAATCGCCATGATCTGGCGGTCCATGGCATTGAGCACCTGCCCGGTCCCCCAGGGCACCATCGCCGCCAGCAGAACAATCGCCGCACCCATGCCCACCTGTAACCAGGGCACCGCCGCCAGGACCGCTTTCAACAATCCGAACCGGTTCCGCTCGGGACCGAGGGTAGTTGCCCCCCGTCGCCGCGGGGGATCGGACGGTACCGCCCGACTCCGGATCAGAAGGTTTTCAAGCATCGCCGTCCTCCAGGGTGTCCTTGAGAATCCGCACCACCAGTTCTTCAAAACTGATACCGGCCGCGCGGGCGGCCATGGGCACGAGGCTGTGGTCGGTCATGCCCGGGACCGTGTTGACTTCCAGCAACCAGAAACCGCCATCGCGATCCTGCATGATGTCGACCCGCCCCCAGGTGCGGCATCCGATCACCCGGAACGCATCCAGGGCGAGGTGCTGTAACTCAAGCTCGGTTTCCGGATCCAGACCGCAGGGAATCCGGTACCGGGTATCGTCCGCCAGGTACTTGGCGTCGTAGTCGTAGAACACGTGGTCGGTGCTCAGCCCGATGGCGGGCAGCGCCTTGTCCTGCAGCAGGCTGACGGTGAATTCCGGTCCCTCAACCCACTCTTCCACCAGCACCAGTGAATCCAGGGCACTGGCCTCCAGGTAGGCGTCGGCGAGCTCGTCGCGACTGGTCACCTTGCGAATGCCGATGCTCGACCCCTCGCGGGACGGCTTGACACTCAGGGGCAGTGACAGATCACGGAGAATGTCGTCTACCTCGCTCACGGCGCCCATGGCGCGGAACTTCGGTGTGGGCAGACCACAGCCTTCGAACACATACTTGGTGCGCAACTTGTCCATTGCCAGCGCCGACGCCAGCATCTCGCTGCCGGTGTACGGAATCCCGGCCTGGGACAGGATGGCCTGCAGCGTGCCGTCTTCACCGCCACGGCCGTGAAGAGCAATGAACACGCGGTCAAACTCGGGGCGGTCCACGGTGCGCAGCAGGCAGCCCTGAACATCCACGCCGTAGGCGTCGACGCCGGCAGACTGCAGCGCTGCCAGTACCGCGTTGCCACTTTTCAGCGACACCGCCCGTTCCGCTGAGTCACCCCCCATGAACACCGCCACGCGTCCCAGCGCGCGCACCGTTTCCGGAGAGGCCTGATAACCCTGTGTATCCATGCGCTTCGCATCACTCACTGGCAATCACTCCTGCCGCCGCCAGGCGTGCAGCGACACCACCAATATCGCCGGCCCCCTGGGTGATCAGCAGATCACCATCCTGCAGGGCATTGGCCAGCAGTTGTTCGATTTCGTTGTTGTCTTCCACAAACACCGGCTCCACATTCCCGCGCTGGCGGATGCTGCGGCACAGTGCGCGGCCGTCGGCGCCGGGAATCGCCGGTTCGCCGGCAGAGTACACGTCCATCAGCAGCAAGCCGTCCACTTCGGAGAGCACCTTGACGAAGTCCTCGTACAGGTCGCGGGTGCGGGAGAACCGGTGCGGCTGGTAAAGCATGACAATGCGGCGGCCCGGCCAGGCATCCCGAGCGGCACGGATTACTGCGTCGACTTCCGTCGGGTGATGGCCATAATCGTCCACCAGCGTGACCTTACCGTTGGGCGTCTGGTAGTCGCCATACACCTGGAACCGGCGTCCGACCCCGGCAAAACCGGCCAGTCCGCGGCAGATGGCAGCGTCATCAACCCCTTCATCGGTGGCCACGGCAATGGCTGCCAAGGCATTCGCCACGTTGTGGCGGCCCGGCATTTTCAGTTCGACCTGAAGATCCGCACGACCGCCGGGGCGACGCACTACAAAGTGAGTCCGCAAGCCATCGGAGGTAATTTGCTCGGCGCGGTAATCTGCATCGGGATTGTCGATGCCGTAAGTAATGATGGCCCGGGAAATGCGGGGGATGATTTCCCGCACGTAGGCGTCATCGACGCACATCACCGCGATGCCGTAAAACGGCAGATTGTGCAGGAAGTCCACAAAGGTCTGTTTCAGGCGCTCGACATCACCACCGTAGGTGTCCATGTGATCGGCTTCGATATTGGTGACGACCGAAATGACCGGCGTCAGGTGCAGAAACGATGCGTCACTCTCGTCCGCTTCCGCGACCAGATACCGTGAGCCACCCAGTTGCGCATTGGTGCCGGCGCTGTTGAGCTTGCCACCGATCACACACGTCGGATCCAGCCCGGCCTCGCCCAGTACCGAGGCGATCAGGCTGGTGGTGGTGGTTTTACCGTGGGTGCCGGCCACGGCAATGCCGTGACGGTAGCGCATGATTTCCGCCAGCATCTCGGCACGGGGCACAATCGGCACCCGGCGACTGCGCGCCGCAACCACTTCCGAGTTGTCGCCTGCCACCGCGGTAGACACCACCACCACATCGGCACTGGCACTGTTCTCTTCGCGATGGCCGATGTAGACGTCGACGCCCATGGCTTTCAGGCG
Source organism: Marinobacter sp. (assembly GCA_017643965.1). GTDB lineage: Bacteria > Pseudomonadota > Gammaproteobacteria > Pseudomonadales > Oleiphilaceae > Marinobacter. The sequence goes on along the minus strand of JAEPMM010000050.1, from coordinate 9,952 downwards.
ATCCGTCACTGCCCCTTCGCGGATGTCCGAACCGGACACGTCGTAGCCCTGGTTTTTGAGCACCTCAGCAATACCGCTCATGCCGGCACCGACAATGCCCACAAAGTGAATGCGGCGAATACGGCGCATTTCAGGCACCTGATAGACCAGTGGCGTATTCGTTGCGTCAGCCATTGGCGGCCTCCAGACAGTAATTCACGACTCTCTCCGTTGCATCGGGGCGCGCCAGCGATTTTGCCGCTTTCGCCATATTCATTACCCGGGACCGGTCATTGGCCAGGTCCCGCAGTGTTTCAGCCAGCGCCTCAGGGGCAAGCCGGGGCTGGGGAATCAACACCGCCGCCTTCGCGCTCACCATTTGCTGGCCGTTCTTTGTCTGGTGGTCATCCACGGCATGGGGGAACGGCACCAGGATCGCGCCCACGCCGGCGACGCACAGCTCGGACACCGTCAGCGCACCCGACCGGCACAACACCAGATCGGCCCAGGCATAAGCTTCCGCCATGTCCTTGATAAAAGGCTCCACCATTGCCGCCACGCCGTGATGCTCATAGGCGGCGCGTGCTGCTTCCGCATGCTTCTCGCCACATTGGTGACGCACCTCAGGGCGCTCGGTTGCGGCCATTTGCGCCAGGGCTTCGGGCACTTGCTGGTTGAACACCTGGGCACCAAGACTGCCGCCAACCACCAACAGCCGCAGTGGCCCCTCGCGACCCGCCAGCCGCTCCTCCGGTGCTGGCAATTCCGCCAGATCCTTGCGAACCGGGTTACCGGTGCAGCGGGTGACCACGCCCGCCCCGAAACTGCCGGGAAACGCCTCCAGCACGGTTTCCGCAAAGCGCACCAAAATCCGGTTGGTCATACCGGCAATGGCATTCTGCTCGTGGATAACCAGTGGAATCCTGCTGAGCCAGGCCGCGACACCGCCGGGGCCGGTGACAAAACCACCCATGCCCACCACACAATCGGGCCGGATTTTCCGCACCACGGTAAAGGCCTCACCCAACGCGCGCATCAGCCGGAAGGGCGCAGTCAGCAGCGCCAGCTTGCCTTTGCCGCGCAATCCGGACACATGGATCAGTGACAGGGGAATGCCGGTGTCACCGATCAGACGCTCCTCCATGCCACCGGCAGAGCCCAGCCAGAAGACTTCGTGGCCCTGTTCCTGCAGCGTGCGGGCGGTGGCCAGTGCGGGGAAAACGTGCCCGCCGGTACCGCCGGCCATCATCAGAAATCGGCGCGAATCAGTCATAAACCGCACCTCCCCTGACTCGCTTGCCACGCTTCTTCTCATTGGCCAGACGCTGCTGATCCAAACGCTCCATTTCCACCCGCGCCAGGATGCCGAGGGAAATACAGGTAATCATCAGGCTGGAACCGCCGTAACTCACCAGTGGCAGCGTCAGTCCCTTGGTGGGCAGCAAGCCGGTGCTTACCGCCATGTTGATGCCGGCCTGCAGACCGATCAGCAGGGTGATGCCGTAGGAGAAGCAGGCCGCAAACGGCATGTTTGCCAGCTCGGCACGGCGGGCGATGACGAATCCGGTGACCACCAGTACGGCGAACAGGGCCAGCACTACCAGCGATCCCATCAGGCCGAACTCCTCGGCAATGATGGCGAAGATGAAATCGGTATGGGCTTCCGGCAGATAGAACAGTTTCTGGATCGAATTGCCCAACCCGACACCGGCCCACTCGCCGCGGCCGAAGGCGATCAGTGACTGGGTCAGCTGGTAACCAGTGTCGAACTGGTCTTTCCACGGATCGAGGTAGCTGACCACCCGTTTGAGCCGGTAGGGCTGGGTCACAACCAACACAATTCCCAGCGCAACCAGAATGCCGATCAGCGGCATAAAGCGACTGAGACGAACGCCACTGAGAAAAATCATACCCGCCGCGGCCGTTACCAGAACCACCGTGGCACCGAAGTCCGGCTGAATCACCAGCAGAATGGACGCCACACCCAGCACCACCAGCGGTTTCAGAAAACCGGCCCAGGTGTTCAGCAACTCGTCCCGACGGCGGACCACATACCCTGCCAGGTAGGCGATCAGACACAGCTTGGCGACTTCCGAGACCTGAACGTTGAACAGACCGAACGGAATCCAGCGTGTGGAGCCATTCACAGTGCGTCCCAATGGCGTCAGTACCAGCACCAGCACCAGCAAGCCAACGCCAAGCAACAGCCAGCCACTCCGCTCCCACCAGGCAACAGGCACGTTGACCGCCACCAGCGCGAGGAAACAACCAATACCGGCAAATATCAGCTGGCGAATCACGTAGTGATAGCTGTTACCCGCGGTTTCAGCCGCCATGTCCATGGAGGCCGAGGAAATCATCACCACCCCCATGACCATCAGGGCGACAGAACTGATGATCAGCAGCGGCAATGGCCGCAGATCACTGAACAGCTGCTGGCGATCGGGAAGTGACAGGCTGCCGTGCATCATAGCGCCCCCTCCACCGCGCGACGGAACTGATCGCCGCGATCACCATAATCACGGAACATGTCAAAACTCGCACAGGCCGGTGACAGCAGCACCCGGTCACCGGGTAGTGCCAACTCTGCTGCCACGCCAACGGCTTCGGCCATGGTCCGGGCGTAGGCCACATTCACCGCAGCACCGACGCTGTCGGCAATCAGACTGGCATCCCGGCCTATCAGCACCAGCGCCCGGCAATGCAGGGTGACCGACGCTTCCAGTGGTGAGAAATCCGCGCCCTTACCGTCGCCGCCGGCGATCAGCACGATCTTTCCGTGCTCCGGAACCAGACTGTCTATTGCGGCCACAGTGGCGCCAACGTTGGTTCCTTTGGAATCGTTGATGTAATCGACACCGTTAACCTGCGCCACGAATTCACAGCGGTGCGGCAGACCGCGAAACTCGCGGACAACCGCCAGCATGGTGTCCATCGGAAGCCCGGCGGCATGCCCGAGCGCCAGCGCCGCCATGACATTGCTGATGTTGTGGCGACCCATCAACTTCAACTCGTTTGCCAGCAGCAGGTTATCGAAACCCAATGTGATCCAGGTGCCCTGCTCGTCGTCGCGGGTGCTGAAGGTTTCCGGATTGACGCGGTAGAACCCGAAACACAGAAAACGCAGATTGTCCCGGGCCATGGGCGTGCTCAAGGCATCGTCCAGATTGACGATGGCGTTCTTGCAGCCGCGGAAAATCCGTTGCTTGGCCTGGAAATAGGCCATCTTGGACGGATAGCGGTCCATATGATCATCGCTGACGTTCAGCACCGTGGCCGCCAGCGCATTCAGTTCTGCCGTGGTCTCAAGCTGAAAGCTCGACAGCTCGAGCACATACAGGTCGGCACCACGCCCGAGCAGATCCAGCGCCGGAGTGCCAATGTTGCCACCGACCTCTACGCGCCGGCCGGCAGCGGCGGCCATTTCACCCACCAGCGTGGTGACCGTGGTTTTGCCATTGGATCCGGTGATCGCGACGATGGGCGCGTCGGCCGCCTCTGCAAACAGATCAATTTCGCCGCGGATGCGGGCACCGTTGGCGTGGGCCGCACGAATTGCGGGAGCTTCAATACTGATGCCGGGGCTGACCACCAACTCGTTGAAGGTACTGAACAGCTCGGCGTCGAACGGGCCGGTGTGCACCGGCACTTCCGGCCAACCGGCTTGCAAGGCTTCCAGACCGGGCGGATGCTGACGGCTGTCAGCCACCGCCACGTCCCGCCCCTGATCGCACAGATAGCGCACGCAGGAAAGCCCGGTGATACCGAGCCCTACGACCAATGTGCGACGATCTGAAACGATGACACTCATGGAGACGTCATTCCCCTATCGCAGTTTCAGACTGGCAATGCCAATCAGAACCAGAACCACAGTGACAACCCAGAACCGCACGATCACGCGCGGCTCGGGCCAGCCTTTCAGTTCGAAGTGGTGGTGCAACGGCGCCATGCGGAAGATTCTCCGACCGGTCAGACGGTAGGAGGCGACCTGAAGAATCACCGAAACCGTCTCCATGACGAACACACCACCCATGATGAACAGTACAATCTCCTGGCGGACGATCACCGCAACCACACCCAGCGCAGCGCCCAATGCCAGCGCGCCCACATCCCCCATGAACACTTGTGCCGGGTAGGTGTTGAACCATAGAAAACCAAGGCCCGCACCCACCAGCGCCCCGCAGAACACGATCAGTTCGCCGGTGCCCGGCAAGTGCGGTATCAGCAGATAATCGGCGAACTGGGCATGGCCCGAGAGATAGGCAAAGAGCCCCAGGGCGCCGGCCACCATGACCGTGGGCATGATCGCCAGCCCATCAAGGCCGTCGGTCAGGTTAACCGCATTGCTGCTGCCGACGATGACGAAATAGGTCAGCAGGATGAACAGCACCGGTCCCAGTGTCAGCGACACGTTCTTGAAGAAAGGCACGTACAGCGATGTTTCCTGCGGCAGCGTCGAACTGAAGAACAGCACAATCGCCGCCGTGGCACCGATCAGCGACTGCCAGAAATATTTCCAGCGCGCCGGCAGGCCCCGCGGATTACGTTCGACGACCTTGCGATAATCATCCACCCAGCCAATGGCACCGAACAGCAGGGTGACCAGAATGGTTACCCAGACGTACCGGTTGCTGAGATCGGCCCACAACAGCGTGCTCACGCCAATCGCCACCAGAATCAGTGCACCACCCATGGTTGGCGTACCGGCCTTGCTCAGGTGGGTCTGGGGACCGTCATCACGAACCGCCTGGCCAATCTGGTACTGGCTGAGTTTGCGAATCATGACCGGACCAATCAGCAGCGAAATGGCCAATGCCGTCAGCGTGCCGAGAATTCCCCGCAGTGTCAGATACTGAAACACCGTCAGGGACGTGAAATATTGTGATAGAACCTCTGTCAGCCAGAGCAGCATTATGTAGTCACCTTTTCTTTCATTCCCTCCACCACGCGATCCATGGCGGAACTGCGAGAACCCTTGACCAACACGGTCATGGCCGGCTGTGGATCGGCCAAGAGGCGATTCACAGCGTCATCGTGGGTCTGACAGGATTCGGCCTGATCGCCGAAACCCGCTACGTATCCTTCACACCCCGGCCCGACCACGAGCAGGCGATCGATACCCTGAGCTTTTGCAAACGCGCCCACTTCCCGATGCAGGCTATGGCTGTCGGGCCCCAGCTCTGCCATGGCGCCCAGAACCACCACACGGGTTCCGGCGCGGGACGCCAGCACACCGATGGCCGCCTTGATGGAGGCCGGATTGGCGTTGTAGCTGTCATCAATCAGAGTCAGTTGCGGGGCCAGCTCGATCATCTGCAGGCGTCCTTTGACCACCTTCAGTCTCTGAAGCCCATGCTGCACAGCCTGGTCCGACACACCCAGGTCCCGAACGGCGGCAATGGCGAGCAACGCATTGGTCACATTGTGATCGCCGTGCAGCGCCAGAGAGACGCTACACTGCCAGCCATCGCGGTGGTGTGCGATGAAACTTTGTCCATGGATGTCGGCCGTCACCGCTGACGGGTAATAATCCGCCAGCTCGCTGGCAGATTGGCAGACCACGGCAATTCGACGCGCACCCGCGCGACGCTTCCAGACCGCGAGTGCCGGGTCGTCGCCGTTGAGCACCACCAGGCCGTCAGCGCTGACGCCGTCGATGATTTCGCCCTTGGCCTCGACAATGTTCTCGTAACTCCCGAAACCCTCGAGGTGCGCCTGCCCCGCGTTGGTCAGGATGGCCACATGCGGGCGCGTGATCGCAACCGTATGGGCAATTTCGCCCAGGCCGCTGGCGCCCAGCTCGATGGCACCGAATTGGTGTTCGGGCGCCAGACGAAACAGTGTCAGCGGCACCCCGATGTGGTTATTGAGATTGCCCTCGGTTGCCAGGGTTACGCCGGCTTCGGAAAGCATCGACGCCACCATTTCCCGCACCGTGGTTTTACCACTGCTGCCGGTCACCGCCACGATGTGCGCCGAGCTCTCACGACGGTTACCGGCCGCAAGCTTTGCCAGCGCATCCACCGTATCCGTCACCAGGATCTGGGGCAGCGCCACATCGGCCTGTTCGGTATCAACTACCGCAGCAACGGCGCCGGCCGCACGGGCCGCATCCAGAAACCGGTGGCCGTCAAAATTCTCACCACGCAGGGCGACAAACAGGTCGCCCGGCTGTATGCCCCGGGTGTCGGTGGACACACCGCAGTAGCGCAGCCCTTCCGCAGCGGTATCATGGCACTGGCCTGCGGTCATCCGGGCCGCCTCCGCCAGCGAGAAAGCGCGCATCATGCCACACCCCCGTTGAGCTGCAGGGCGTGGCGCACCTGCTCCGCATCACTGAAATGCGCACGTTGGCCGGCAATTTCCTGATAGGTCTCATGTCCCTTGCCGGCAATCAGTACTACATCGCCCTCGCTGGCCTGGCGAATCGTACGGGCAATGGCCTCGGCCCGGTCGTGAATCACCGTGACCGATTCCGGATCGCTAAAGCCTTTGAGAATATCCCGGGTGATGGCGTCAGGGTGCTCCGTGCGTGGGTTGTCATCGGTGACGATAACCGCATCGGCGCCTTTCTCGGCCTCCGCCGCCATTTCCGGGCGCTTGCCGCTGTCGCGGTCGCCGCCGCAGCCAAACACGCAATACAGCCGTCCGCTGACGTGGGGGCGCAATGCAGCCAGGGCGTTGGCCAGTGCATCCGGCGTGTGGGCGTAATCCACCACCACACGAACGCCATTCTCGCCGGTAAAGGGTTCAAGGCGACCAGGAGGCGGCTGCAGGGTACTGACCGCTTTCTGCACCCGCTCTACCGGGACCCCGAGGGAAAGCACCGCGGCCATGGCCGCCAGCACGTTGCTGGCGTTGAAGCTGCCCATCAGCGGAACGGAGATGTCGAAGGCGCCCCACTGGCCGTCCACCGAACCCGCAAAGCCCTGGAGGGTCGGTTCAAACGCGGTCAACCACAGTTCCGTCTGGGCTTCATGCAGACTGTAACGCACCCGGTCGCATTCACCCGCGAGCTGGTCATACAACTGCCGCCCGAACGGGTCGTCAAAATTCACCACAGCAAAGTGCAACTCTTCGCGCTCGAACAGCTTCGCCTTGGCAGCGCCGTAAGCGGCCATGTCGCCGTGATAATCCAGATGATCCCGGGTCAGGTTGGTGAATACCGCTCCGGTCATGGTCAGGCGGTCAATGCGACCCTGATCCAGCGCGTGTGACGACACTTCCATCGCTGCTGCCCGTCCGCCCTGGGCGAGAACACGGGACAGTACCCGGTTGACCTGCACCACGTCCGGCGTGGTGTGGGAAGCCACCTGCAATGCACCCGGCATGCCGTAACCCAGCGTGCCGAGCACTCCGCAGGGTGTTCCGGTCTGCTGCAGAAGCTGAGCGATGTACTGACTGACCGATGTTTTGCCGTTGGTTCCGGTCACGCCAATCAACCGCATCCGCTGCGACGGGTGCTCGAAGAAGCGATCGGCCAGGCGGCCAAGTTTGGCGCGCAACCCGGCAACCGGCACCACCAGGGCACCGTGGTACTCCCGGCACTCTCCGGGCTGATCCGCCTCGAGGATGATGACCGAGGCGCCGGCCTTGACGGCCTGATCCACGTAATGATCCGCCGGCGTTCGCTGGCCAGCCAGGGCAATAAAGGCATCTCCCGACGTCACTAGACGGCTGTCGGTTTGCAGGCCATGTATGGTGACATCGAACACCGACGGCACCGACGCAATGTCCTGCATTAATGTACTGAGTGATGTGATACACATACCTTTTACCCCCGCTCCCCGGGTGTTTTCTGGCTTGCTGAGGCGTCGCCGACATCGAGCTCCGGCTTCACATTCAGCAGTCGTAAGGCATCGCTCATGACCCGGGCGAATACCGGGGCAGCCACTTCGCCACCGTAGTACTCTCCGGATTGAGGTGCGTCTACCGCCACTACGGTCACGATCCTCGGATGATCAATGGGCGCCATCCCGGCAAAAATGGCCTTGTACTGGCTGTCCTCGTAACCGCCTTTACCCACCAGGTGGACGGTACCGGTCTTGCCACCGGCGGAATAGAAACCCGGCTGGGCCCGCTTGCCCGTGCCGTTCTCGACGGCCTCGCGCAGCATGTTCCGTACCTGAAATGAGACCTCTTCTGACAACACCCGTTCCCCCGGCGGCCGCTCGTCGACCTTCAGCAGGCTCAGCGGGTAACGAATACCGCCATTGGCAAGCACCATGTAGGCCTGCGCCAACTGCAGCGCATTCACGCTCATGCCGTAGCCATAGGAGAGCGTGGCCTCTTCAACGGGGCGCCATTTCGGCGGCGCTGGCAGCACACCCACGGCCTCGCCCGGAAAGCCGATACCAGTGGGCTGGCCAATGCCAAGACGCGCGTAAAGATCGCGAATCACATCACCGCCCAGGTCCGTGGCAATCCTGCTGATGCCGACGTTGCTGGATTTGGCGATGATATCGGTCAGTCCCATGACGCCGTAGTTGCGATTGTCACGGATGGTAAAACGACCAAAGCGCCGGAAACCCGGCGCTGTATCGATGGTGCTGTTGTGGCTGTATTTGCCGGACTCCAGCGCCGCCGCCATGGTAACGGGTTTCATGGTGGACCCGGGCTCAAAGAGATCCGTTATCGCCTTATTCCGGAGACGGTCCGAGCTCAATTGGCTGCGGTCGTTGGGGTTATAGGATTCCTGATTAACCATGGCGAGCACTTCGCCAGTATCCACATCCAGCATGACCAGCGTTCCGCCACGTGCGCCATGGGCGCCAACAACCGCCTTCAGTTCCCGGTAGGCCAGGTACTGCAGGCGGAGATCAATGCTCAGGGCCAGGTCACCACCGGGGCGGGCCTCGCGGATCAGCGTCAAATCCTTGATCACACGACCACGGTTGTCCTTGAGGACCCGTTTGCGACCACTTTCACCGCTGAGCCAAGAGTTGTAAGCTAGCTCAATGCCTTCCTGGCCACTCTCATCGATGTTGGTAAACCCCACCACGTGGGCCGTCACTTCGCCCGCCGGGTAGTATCGACGGTACTCCTGACGGCTGTAGACGCCCGGCAGCGCCATGCCCAGCACGCGCTCGGCCAGGTCCGGCTGCACCTTGCGGCGTAAATAGATGAATTCGCGGTTGGCGTAGGTTCTGAGCCGCTGGCGCATGCGTGCTTCACTGATGTCCAGCAAGCGCGCGAGGTGCGCCAGGCGCGGATCGTCCGGATCCATTTCCGAGGGGTTTGCCCACAAAGTGTGCACGGGCGTGCTGACAGCCAGCGATTCGCCGTGGCGATCGGTGACCACGCCACGGTGGGCGTCAATGGATTCAACCCGAATCGTCCGCACGTCGCCCTGCTGGCGCAGAAACTCGTTATCAACCACATGCAGATCCACGAGACGCCAACCCAGCGCAGCAACCACGATCAGAAACACGCCCAGCACGGAGCCGTAGCGCCAGGCTGCTAGCCCGGCCGCCAACCGCTGACCCCATGTTGTGCTCTTTCCCTGATCGGACAAAACAGTCACCCTGTGTTTGTTGTTTTCGCGGTTCAGAGACCGGCGACCGGTGTCATCAATGGCACCAACACAATATCCTCTTGCCCCGGCACGACCATGCCGAATCGTTGGGCCGCCAGACTTTCAACGCGGCTGTGGGCGCTCAGTGCGCTTTGCTCAAGCAACAGCTGACTCCACTCCCGCTGGTACAGATCCCGTTCCGCATGCAGCTGAGACAGCGTGTTGAACAGTTTTCGATTCTCGTAGGAGCTGACCACCACACCGATGGAAGAGGCAATCAGCAGCCCCACCAGCGCCATGGAAATCACCACGCGTTTCTGCTGCAGGGCCTCGAAAACCTGCTGGGACACCCGAATGGCACTGGCTAGGCCGTCCTTCACTTTCTGCCGGTTCAGCCCCGCACTCCTGACTGTTGGCTCAATCGCTACTGCGCCCATGGTCATGCGCTCCCCTGCTTGT
>JAEPMM010000419.1 GCA_017643965.1 Marinobacter sp. | reverse complement strand
CAGGCTCGCAGGGTTTCGGCGGCACCGCCGCGATCGAAGGACACCACCGGCGTGCCGGACGCCAGCGCCTCGGTCACGGTGCGGCCAAAGGGCTCCGGTTTGGTGGACATGCGACACACCAGATCCGACGCCAGGTACAGCTCTGCCATGTCACGACGTTGGCCCAGAAAGGTCACGTGGTCATCCAGCCCCAGCTCCGCACGCCTCGCCAGCAACTCATCCATAAAACGGTCTTTGCCCGGCTCCACGCCGCCCACAACGATGCCATGGCAGTCCGGATTCTGGCGCACGATCTCGGCCATAGCCTCCAGGAAGAGAAGCTGGCCCTTCCAGCGGGAAATCCGGCCCGGCATCATGATCAGGCGTTTGCCGGCAAGCTGAGGGTAATCTCGCTCCAGCGCAGCAGACCAGTCGGCACTGAGGGTCTGGTTGCGGAAGCCGTCCACATCAACGCCGCGCTGGATGACCGTAAGTTTGCTGTCGGCCACCCTGAAATGACGAAGGACGTACTGCCGCACGCAGTCGGAGACCGCGATGATGTGGTCCGCCCGGGCCATGATGGCGCTGTAGGCATTCACCGAGTACATTCCATGGAACGTTGATACCACCACCGGGCGCTCGTTCTCGGGTATGCCCCGTAACGCCAGCCGGGTGATCCAGGCCGGCATGCGTGAGCGCACATGAACCACATCCGGGCGGAGCTCTTGCAACAGACGCCGCATTGGCCGGATCTGGCCAAATGAGGCCGGCGACTTCCGGTGAACGGCACGCTCGATATGGGTGGATCCTTGCGCCTCCAGCTGGCGAACCAATGGGCCGCCATTGGAGATGACGATGGATTCGTGCCCGCGCCGCACCAGTTCGGCGGCGAATTCCACGGTGCCCCGTTCCACGCCGCCACTGTGCAATGCCGGCAGAATCTGGACCACTCTCATGCCGCGCCTCGTTTCAGATATTTCCGGATCAGCCATCGTGCAGCGCGATCGGCCTCCCACAGGCGATGCTGACTGTCGTGCAGGGTGTCGCCCATGACAGTAGCATGATCACTCCAGCGCGCCACATGGCCACGCTGCACCAGCAAATTAACGCCATGGGCAACGCGGCTGCCCTGTTGTGGTGTCAGCTGCAACAGGCCCGCCGGCACCCCGGAGGTCGCGGCCTCGCTGACCATGGACAGGCTGTCGGGTGTGACCCAGATGACCCGTGAGGCGGCCAGTTGGTGGGAAAGCCAGTCGGCGTGGGTCCGTTGGGGATCGACAACCGTGATCTTGATGCCCGCCAGCTCCTCAAGTCTGCTGGCCAGGGTGTCCGGTGTGCGTCGTGAGCCGGAGATGGTCCAGCGCCAGGACGGATAGGTGCGGATCAGGTGGGTGATCTGCTCGAACACCACGTCGTCGTCCCAGTCAAAATGGGGTGACGGACCGCCCACCAGGATCAGCGCCTCGGGCTTGTCGGTAATCCGGGCCAGCGGGGTGATGCTGTTGATACTGCCCTGGGTGACCAGCACGCGCTTGCCGGCTGGCACCCGATCGTGTTCCGGCACGATGGCCGCATCAATCCACCGCAGCGGAAAGGCGGGCCTCATCAGCACCACGGTTCTGGCCCGGGCTTTGCGGCGCAGGGCGAGGAGAAGCCGATGGGTAGAAGAGCCCGCGGCAAGGATCAGGTTCGGGGCGGGCAGGGCGGCGTCCATGGCCGGGGCGATTCCGGTCAAAGCCCGCCACAGGGGAATCTTCATCGCCGGGGCATCAATCCAGTGCACGGTCGCGCCGGCGTGCACCCGCAGGCGATTGCCCAGCCCTTTGAGCTGGTTGCGGTGCCCGGGCTTGTTGTCGGTCAGCAGCCAGATTGCGGGGGCGTCAGAAGGCATTCAGTCTGCGTCCTTGCGGTACAGGTCCGGGTCGTCTTTGGACGGACGGGTCTTGAAGCGCCGGTGCATCCACAGGTATTGGTCGGGAAAGCGGCGCACTTCCTGCTCGATGCTCCGGTTGACCAGCGTGGCGTCGGCCAGGTCATCTCCCGATGGGAAGCTTTCCAGCGGGGGATGGAAGTAGATGTCATAGCCCGGTGCGTGCTCGCGACGGAAATGGCTGAACGGCACCACGGCACAGCCACTGCGCTCGGCAATGCGTGACGTGGCGGTGATGGAGCCCGCGGGTACGCCGAAAAACGGAGCGAACACGATGCCCTTGCGCCCGTAATCCTGATCCGTGGCGTACCACACAATCCGGTTCTGTTTGAGCTGCTTCAGCAGGCCCCGCAGGTTTCTACTGTCCAGTGCCACGCCGTAGCGACGCTCCCGCCCGCGGGTCATGACGGCGTTCATCAGGGCATTGTTGTGATCCCGTTGCATGACATCGGCCTCGATGAACTCGGTCACCAGGCTGCCGCCCAGATCCAGGGTGCTGTAATGCCCGCCCAGCAGCAGAATGCCGTTTCCTTTGGCAAGGGCTGCGTCCACGTGCTCAAGACCGTGCACGGTGGTCACCGGTAAAAAGCTTTTGGGGTCGCGAAACCACGCCAAGCCGATTTCCATCATACCGATACCGTTGGAGCGGAAGACCTTACGCACCAGTTGCTGTTGCTCCTTTGGAGACAACTCGGGGAAGCACAGGCGGATGTTGACCTCGGTAATATGACGACGGCGTGGAATCAGCCGGTAGGCAAGCTCTCCGATCAATTTGCCCAGCCTCCATTGCCAGCGCAGGGGCAGTCGGGACATCAGCCACATCAGGCCGATGCCCATCCAGGTCGGCCACCAACGGGGATGACGGTACTGAGTGTATCGGGTGTCGCGTTTTCTTGGGGGGCGCTTGCTCACGCTGGGGCTGTCTCGTCTGTAAACTGGAATCAGAATCGGAGTTTAGCAGGGTGTTTCGGCTCGACTAAAGTGGCAATAGTTGTCTTTGGAGGATTTT
>JAEPMM010000151.1 GCA_017643965.1 Marinobacter sp. | reverse complement strand
GTCGGGGTACTCGCCCCGCAGCCGCTGGATTTCATCATATACATAGCCGGACTGCACCGGGCTGCCGCCACCGCTGTTGATACGCAGCACCACCGCCACGGAGTTGTCGGCCTCAAAGGCCTTGCGCAGAGAACCCACGATGTTGTCGGCACTGGCCAACTCATCGGCTGCGATCAGACCGTTGATTTCAACCAGGGCCGTATGCTTCCCGGTGGTCGCCTCCAGGCTGTCGCCGAGCGGAAAACGGAACAACAGCACCAGCAGAAACAGATAGCCGAAGGTCAGAAACTTGAAAAAGATGCCCCAACGGCGACTCTTGCGCTGCTCCGACTGCAGCGACAGCACCAGCTTTTCAATCAGCTTCCAGTCGCGACCGGTCTCCGGCGGCAGATTGGGCTTCCCGCGTTTCCCGGATTGGGGCGCCGCGGCAGGCTCATCTCCCCACTCTGGCTTGTCATCCGAATTCCAGTCACTCATACCCTGCGTCCTTATTACATCCGACAGGCATCACAGGCCCAGCACTTCCCGCAGATCCGGGACCGAGTCCACGATCGCATGGGGCGCATAATGCCCCAGAACATCCCGCTTGTGCACGCCCCACTCGACACCGATCGACGGCATGCCGATGCGCTGCGCCATCTCGAGATCGTAGCGGGTGTCACCAATCATCACCGCCTCGGCGGGCTTGATGCCGTAGAACGCCAGAATTTCCTCCAGCATCGCGGGGTGCGGCTTGGAGCGGGTCTCATCGGCGCACCGGGTAATCTCGAAATGGGGACCCAGGCCGCTCGACACCAACGCGCCTTCCAGCCCTTTGCGGCTCTTGCCGGTCGCCACAGAACAGCCGCGACCGCCGGCCCGGATATCAGCAACAACCTCCGCCATGCCTTCAAACACGTTCTGCGGGGTGGTTACCTTGGAGAAGAAATACCGGCCGTAGCCTTCGCGAATGGTGTTCATCTGCTCCCGGCTGATGCCCGGATACAACTTCTCCAGAGCCTCGACCATGCCGAGGCCGATGATATCCCGGTAGGCCTCTCGCTCGAGCGCGGGGTAACCCAGCTCGGTCGCGGCCTGGTGCAGGCTGTCCGCAATGTGCTCCACGGAGTCCACCAGCGTGCCGTCCCAGTCGAATATGACGACTTTCACATCCATAAATCGGTTCCTGTTGTACCAACCTGCGCACAACCCGCAGGCGGCCTATCGGCCTGATTGTTGACGGACCGCCAATTTGTCCAGCACATGCTGGAAGGCCTCGTCGTAGAGTGCTTCCAGTCGCACCGGCTCTCCACTTACCGGCAACGAGAACTCAAGGGCCCGCGCGTGCAGCATCAGTCGCTGCCCGCCGGCCGCCCGAAACGCTTTCAGGCTGCCATCATCCATATACTTGTCATCCCCGGCAATCGGATGACCCGCCCACATGGCATGAACCCGAATCTGGTGGGTTCGACCGGTCACCGGCGAGGCCTCCATCAGGCTGTAGCCTTCAAACGCCGAGAGACAACGGAACAGGGTCAGCGACGCCTTGCCTTCTTCATCCACCCGAACCCGGCGCTCACCGTTGGGCATTTCATAGCGCAACAGCGGCTCCTCGACGCGATTGACCGACGCCGGCCAGCTTCCCGCCACCAGCGCATGGTAATGCTTGCGGATGCGTTTATGGCGCAGCTCATCCTGCAGGTAGCGCAGCGCCGAGCGCTTCTTTGCCACCATCACCAGCCCTGACGTGTCGCGGTCGAGGCGGTGCACCAACTCGAGAAAGCGGGCCTCCGGCCGCGCCGAACGCAGCACCTCGATCAGCCCGAAACTCAGACCACTGCCACCATGCACGGCGATACCCGCAGGCTTGTTGACCACCAGCATCTGCTCGTTCTCGAACACCACGGCGGCTTCCATGACCGTCTGCACGCGGGAGCCTGGCGCCACTTGCTGCGGTTTCTCCTTGCGGGTAATGGGCGGTATCCGCACGTTATCACCGGCCTTGAGGCGGGCCTCCGGCTTCACCCGGCCCTTGTTGACCCGCACCTCGCCCTTGCGAATCACCCGGTAGATGATGCTTTTGGGCACACCCCGCAACTGGGCCAGCAGAAAATTGTCCAACCGCTGGCCCTCGTTGTCTTCCTCTACGGATACGTGACGCACGCCCTCGCGAACCTCCTTCGCGGGCTCCGCGGCCCGAGCCTCCGCAGGCTCTGACGGCCGCTGGGGCCGGCTTCCGGTTCTCGGCTTGTGATCCGGCGCAACGCCGCCTCGCCTGGGCGCGGAGCGTGGTGCCTGCCTGTTTCTGGGAGCTTTGGACATGAATACCTTATCGGTGGCAGAACTGCGGGATTGAAGCCCTGACAGAATACTGTTATATTCCGACGTGCTTTGCCGTTTGTCTACGGCCTGACCATTTGAGTCAGAAGCCGGAGCGGCAGAAGTATACCGACACTATTTGAGAGTTTGAACGCCGCAGGCCCAATCATTAGCGGGCGCGGCGATTAAAATGCTCCCCGGCCATCACGGCAGGTCAATAACAGGCCAATGACCGGATCCCGGGAGAGCGAAAACAACCGTACGGAAAACCGTCGGGCGACATCGCGAAGAATCATTACCAGCACGCAGGGCCGGGCCGTCCAGCTTACGAATACGACGTGAGACCCAGGCACCAGTGTGAACCTGAAAACGGATAACATGCGTCAACAGACACTTACCTTACACGACTTCTCCCTGCCCTCTGGCAGTCAGACCGTCGGCGGTGGTCTCAGGCTTTCGGGGCAGCTACCCGTAAAAGTCTGATCCGTCTGGCCGCCGGCTCGCTTCAGTAGTAGGAAGCCCGCGGCACGCACGTTCTGCTTCGCAGATGCATCTCCCTCCGGTTTTCTGTCCAAACCAAACGACAGGAAACCTTTCTTTCCATGAAAAGAATGCTAATCAATGCAACTCACCCTGAAGAGTTGCGCGTCGCCCTCGTTGACGGCCAGCGTCTGTTTGACCTCGACATCGAATCCAGCTCCCGTGAGCAGAAAAAAGCCAATATCTACAAGGGTCGTATTACCCGTGTAGAGCCCAGCCTTGAAGCCGCTTTCGTCGACTTCGGTGCGGATCGGCACGGCTTTCTGCCCCTGAAGGAAATCTCCAAGGAGTACTTCAAGAAATCCCCGGGCCAGATCGAAGGCAAGATCAACATCAAGGACGTTGTGTCCGAAGGCCAGGAAGTCATCATTCAGGTTGACAAGGAAGAGCGTGGCAACAAGGGCGCGGCCCTGACCACCTTCATCTCCCTCGCTGGCCGCTATCTGGTGCTGATGCCCAACAACGCCCGCGCCGGCGGCATCTCCCGCCGCATCGAAGGTGACGAGCGTGCCCAGCTGAAAGAAGCGATGAACGACGTCCAGGTACCGAAATCCATGGGCATCATCGTTCGCACAGCCGGCATCGGCCGAACCAGCGAAGAGCTCCAGTGGGATCTGGATTACCTGGTGCAGTTCTGGGAAGCCATCACCCAGGCCGCCGGTGAGCGCAAGGCGCCTTTCCTGATCCATCAGGAAAGCAACGTGATCATCCGCGCCGTGCGCGACTACCTCCGCCAGGACATCGGCGAAGTACTGATTGACGCCCCCACGGTGTACGAAGACGTGCTGAACTTCGTCCGTGCCGTAATGCCGACCTTCGAGAACAAGATCAAGCTGTACAAGGATGAAATCCCGCTGTTCAGCCGCTACCAGATCGAAGGCCAGATCGAGACGGCTTTCCAGCGCGAAGTGAAGCTGCCCTCCGGTGGCTCGATTGTGATTGACCCCACCGAGGCACTGGTGTCCATCGACATCAACTCCTCCCGCGCCACCAAGGGTCATGACATCGAAGAAACCGCGCTGCAGACCAACCTGGAAGCCGCGGAAGAGATTGCCCGCCAGCTGCGCCTGCGCGACATGGGCGGCCTGATTGTCATCGACTTCATCGACATGACGCCGGCCAAACACCAGCGCGAAGTGGAGCAAAAAGTACGCGAAGCACTGGAAATTGACCGGGCCCGGGTTCAGGTCGGCAAGATCTCCCGTTTCGGCCTGCTGGAAATGTCTCGCCAGCGCCTGCGCCCTTCCCTCGGTGAAACCCGCAGTGAAGTGTGCCCTCGCTGTGAAGGCCAGGGCACCATCCGTGGTATCGAATCCCTCGCGCTCAGCATCATGCGCCTGATCTACGAGGAATCGTCGAAAGAGAAGACCGGTGAGGTCCGCGCCATCGTGCCGGTCGCCGTCGCTACCTTCCTGCTCAACGAGAAGCGCAAGCAGCTTGCCGATATCGAGAGTCGCCAGGAAGTGAGCGTCGTGGTTGTTCCTGCGCCACACATGGAAACCCCGCACTTTGAAATCGTGCGTATGCGCGACGACGAAACCGGCGCCGAACACGTGTCCAGCTATCAGGTCGCCGAGGAATACGCCCAGCACGAAGAAGACGTGTTCCAGGCCCCCAACGCCCAACCGCCGGTTCGCGAGCAGGCCGCGGTGAAAGCCATTCGCCCCGTTGCTGCCCCGGCACCGGCAGCCGCTGCTGCCCCGGCACAGCCGGCCAGCGAGCAGGAAGAAGGTCTGTTCCGCAAGCTCGGCCGCAAAATCGCCTGCTTCTTCAGCGGTGAGACGGAAACCGGCGGCGAACAGAAGCCAAAAACTCAGGGCGCGCGCGATGACCGCCGCACCCAAGGCCGTCAGGATCGCCGCAAAACCCGCGTAGCACGCGACGATGACCGCAGTGGTAACCGCAGCGGCAACGAACGCCGCCAGGGTGGCCAGCCGAATCGTGGCGGTGATGACAACCGCAACCGTAACCGCAATCGTGGTGATGATCAGAACCGTGGCGGCCAGCAGGCCCGCTCCGGCGCTGGCGGCAACGCGGCCAACAAAGACGGCGACAACAAGGGCGGTGATAACCGTCGCGGCAATCAGGGTCAGGGTCGCGGCCAGGGTCGCAATCGCCCTCAGCGGGACCCGAAGGATCAGCGGGATCAGAAAGACCCGAAGGATCAGAAGGACCAGAAAGACACCCGCGAGAAGCCGGACAACGCCGCCAAGGCAGCGCCCGAGAAAACCGGTGGTGAGGAGAAGCGTCGCAAGCCGCGCCGTTCCCGCAACCGTGACGGCTCTCCGAGCGAGTCACCGGCGTCCACTCCGTCCGATCGCAAGGCGTCCCGCAGTGAGCGGCATCAGAAGGATACCTATCCGGAAGACCGCCAGGATACGCCGAAAGCGGAGGTGAAAGCCGAAGCCGCACCCAAGGCTGCCGACACCCAGGCTACGCCGGCGCAAGCGCAAAAAGCCGAGGATAAGCCCGCCGAGAAGGCACCGAAGGCTGAGCAGGCACCTGCGAAGACCGACGTTAAAGCCGACGACAAGGCAGACAGCAAACCGGCGCAGAAAGCAGCTTCAGCCCCTGATGCCGCCAAGGAAGCACCTGCATTTGCGACCGACACCGAGACCAAGGCTGAGAGCAAGCCTGCCAGCCAGCCGGAAAGCAAGCCGTCAGAGCAGCCGGTAGAGGCGCCGAAGGCAACCAGCAAACCGGTTGATCAGCCTGCGGAAGAGGCAGCCAAACCTGCCGAACCCGCCAAACCGGCGAAATCCGAAGCGGCTCCGCAGACTCCCAAGGCCGACAACGCCAAGCCGGCAGCTCCCGCGAGGAAGCCCAAGGCAGAACCGAAGGCGGACATCAAGGCAGAAGCCCAGCCGGAACAGCCGGCTGCCAAAGCCGAAAAGTCAGACGCCAAATCGGAGCAGCCAGAAGCCAAACCGGAGCAGCCTGCGCCGAAAGCGGAAAAGCCAGCCCCGCAGCCAGAGAGCGCCAAGCCCGCGGCCGAGCCGGCAGCGAAGGCCGAAGCACCTGCGAAGCAGCCGGAGCCGGAAAGCAAGCAACCGGAAAAAGCAGCCGAACCTACCAGCGCTGAAAAGGCACCGGATGTACCGGTAACGCCCGGACGCGCCTACAATGATCCGCGAGAAGTTCGCAAACGTCAGCGAGCGGCGGAAGAGGCCAAAAAGGCCGGGAGTAACTAAGGCATGCTATCCAATTCGGACATCGAAGCACTGGAAGACATTCTGTTTGCGGAGCCCTGGGGTGATGAGGCCCTGGACTTTTTCGGGCTTCACGGCGTGGTGTGTGCCAGTGTTGTCGGACCGGTTGAACTGACCGCCGAAGATGTCTTTCGCCTCGCCACGGGAAGCGACCAGCTTCCCGACGGTCAGGTACCGGAGATCTTCAGCCACTGCGTCAGCCAACTGACCCGTGCCATGGCCCACGCTCTGGACATGGGGCAGCCCCTCGAACTTCCTGAGCCGGAAGACGGCGACCCGATGAACGCGCTGGAAAACTGGTGTGCGGGTTTCGTTGACACCTTCCTGGAGAGTGAAGATGAGTGGCTGCAGGCGGGTGGCGAGGAAGAGACTGCCGATCTGCTGGTGCCGATGTTGACCCTCTCGGGCCTGTTCGAGGATGAGGACTTCCAGAATGTCCGCAACAGCGAGAAGCTGTCACGACAGATGGCAGACGCTATTCCCGACTCACTGACCGACCTGTATCTGCTGTATCACGCCCCGGATTAAGCCGGCGCGGAACAGTCCACAGGCTCTCTGAAATGATGCCAGACCGGCTCCAGCCCGTCTGGCATTTTCGTGATATGGCCCAGCTCACACCAGGGGGCACCGGGAAAGTGAAAATCACTGCCCTGGGACGCCAGTAGCTCCTGCCTTCGGCACAACTCCGCCAGAAAACCCAGATCACCACTGGACTGCCCCGAGGTAGACACCTCGATGGAGCGCCCCCCTGCCCTGATGAAATCGTGAACCAGGCTACGCAGCTTGGTGGCCGTCAGCTTGTACTTGCGCGGATGGGCCAGAACCGCAATGCCCCCGGCATCGGTAATCCACTGCACCACCTCGGCAAGGTCGGGCCAGAACGCCCGGACATCCCCCGGCTTACCGGCTCCCAGGTAGCGTTTGAACGCCTGAGCGCTGTCTTTCACCTTGCCCTCATCCACCAGAACCCGGGCAAAATGCGGTCGGCCCGGCACTTCGCCGCCGGCGGCCGCCGTGCCCTTGTCCAGCAGGTCGGTCACCCCGATTTTCTGCAGTCGGTCAACGATCATCCGTGCCCGCGCCCAGCGGTTTTCATGCTGTTGCGCCAGCGCCTGCCGGAAGGCCGGGCTGTCAGCGTCAAAATCCAGGCCCACAATGTGGATGGTCTGGGTTTTCCAGAGGCAGGACAGTTCCGTACCGTTGATCAGTTGCACACCGGATGCCGCCGCCTCGGCGCGGGCCTCAGACAGACCCTCAATGGTGTCGTGATCGGTGAGCGCCAGGTGAGTGACCCCCTTCCCGGCAGCCCGGCGCACCAGATCGGCAGGCGGCAGCGCCCCGTCTGACGCGGTGCTGTGGCAATGCAGATCAATGCAGCAAACAGACTCTTGGGGTATAGTCACAGTCATTCCTGACGCTAGAGGGCAATACACGCTGGCAGTGTACCAGCC
>JAEPMM010000183.1 GCA_017643965.1 Marinobacter sp. | reverse complement strand
CCAGCCGCGGCACGGTGCGCATTCGCAGCAGTGACCCCCGCGCGGCACCGGCCATTGCCCCCAACTATTTAAGTACCGAAGAGGACCGCAATGTGGCGGCGGACTCCTTGCGGGTCACCCGGCGCATCGCCCGGCAAGCGGCGTTTGCCCGCTACCAGCCCGAAGAATACAAACCCGGCGTTCAGTTCCAGACCGATGACGAACTGGCCCGCCTGGCCGGTGACATCGGCACCACCATCTTCCATCCTGTGGGCACCACCCGCATGGGCCGCACAGACGATCCGATGGCGGTGGTGGATTCCCACCTGCGTGTGAGGGGTATTCATGGCCTGCGGGTGGTGGATGCCGGTATCATGCCCACCATCACCAGCGGCAACACCAACTCGCCCACGCTGATGATCGCGGAAAAAGCGGCAGCGTGGATACTGGCGAATGAATGATCAGGAGAGGGACACATGAACAACGGGGAAACCACCACAGGCAGCCCGGATCTCGAAGCGAGACAGCGAGCGACCCTGGCCCGTCTGGACCGGTTTTCCCGCATCACCGACACGGCCTTCCGTATCCCCTTCACCGGCATCCGCCTGGGTCTGGACCCTATCATCGGCCTGGTGCCGGTGATCGGCGACATCATCGGGCTGGTGCTATCGCTGTATGTGCTACTGGAAGCACAACGGGCCGGAGCCAGTAAACGGGTCAAGGCACACATGGTGAAGAACATGCTGATCGAGACGTTTGGTGGCATGGTGCCGGTGGTGGGCGACGCCTTCGACATCGTCTACAAGGCCAACACCCGCAACACCCGCATCCTGCGGGAACACCTGGAGAAAGAACTTCAGACCCCGCCGGCGCCGCGCTTTCCCTGGAAACAGCTGGTTTTCCTGATCGTTCTGCTGGCCATCATCACCGGGCTGATCATACCGCTGGTGTCAGGCTGACCCGGCGCTGGTGACCACCGCCCGGCCGATCACCCGCAGTGAGCGGGGCCGGCAGACCACGTTGAACGGCGTCTTGGTGGCCACATCGCCATCGGCGGTGACCGTTTTCGGCTTGCGGGTCGTCACACTGCACCGCTCGCCCTTGAGATGCACCACGGTGCTGGTCCGCCGCGGGGATCGACCGGTGAACCGCAGCACCAAAAAGGTCAACAGCAGTTGCAGCAGAGGCCGTGGGCGCACCGCCACCATATCCAGCTGCCCATCGTTGGCACAGGCCTCGGGAATCTCGTTGCCACCGCCAAAAAACGCACCATTGGCAATCGCAATGGACAGCCAGCGCCCACTGACAAAGCCCTTGTCGCACTGCATCCGGGCATGAAAGCCGCGTTTTTCACTCAGTTTCCGTAACAACCCGACCCCGTAACTGAAACGCCCGAACCGTTTTTTACTCGTGTCATCTGCCTCGCAGACCGGCGCGGTACCCAGGCCGATGTGGGCCACATTCAGAAACAGTTGCTCGTCAAACTCCGCTACGTCCACCTGTTGAACCGGCCCCTCACCGATCAGTTGGCAGAGGGCTTCCGGCTGCTCGGGCAAATTCAGGTTGCGGGCGAAATCGTTGGCGGTTCCCGACGGCAGAACCGCCAGAGTGGCCTCCCGCTGCAGACACAAACGCGCACTGCGGTTCACCGACCCGTCTCCGCCGGCCACCATCACCACGTCGCCGGGCTGAACCTGGCGCGCCCAGTCGTGCTGATCAAAGGCCTGACACACCGGGCTGTGAATGCCAGCCGCCGCCAGATGCCCGAGCCAGAAATCCCGGCCACGCTCGCCGTCACCTGCGTGGGGGTTCGCTACCAGCCAATGGGTCATTGCATTCAGGTCCTTGTTGTCGCTTTCCGGGTCACTACCAGCGCAACTCCGGCAATGGATATGGCGCCGCCGGTCATCGCCAGCACGCCCAGGCGCTCATCAAACAGACAGAATGCCTCCAGTGCGGTGACCGGCGGCACCAGATAGAACAGACTCGCCACCTGGGACGCCGCACCCTGGCGAATCAACCACATCAGCAACAGTATCGCGCCAATGGATACCCCGAGAATCAGCCACGCCATGGACAATTGCAACTGCAGTGACCAGGTCACTTCCCGGGTTTCCAGGGTGAAAGCACCCAGGGCAAAGAACGCCGCCGCGGCGCTGTACTGGATCAGGGTACCGGCGACCAGGTCGGCCTGGGTACCATGGCGTTTCTGGTAGACCGTGCCGAGTGAGATACCGGTGAGTGAGAAGCCCGCCCACACCAGCGTCCAGAGCGGAAAGCCGGCACTGCCGACCTGGTCGCCGGCGAATTTCTCCAGCAACACCAGAGTCACGCCGATCAGCCCCAGCCCCAACCCCAGCCACTGCCGGCCCGATACGCCCTCCTTGAGAATCACCACCGCGGCCGCGGCGGTCACCAGTGGCTGCAACCCGACAATCAGAGACACAATGCCAGACGGCATGCCGCCCTGAATGGCGTAGTAAACGCCGCCCAGGTAACAGCCATGCACCAGCAACCCGGTCACCGCCAGGTGCCCGGCACTGCGCCATCCCGGCCAGCGGGTTTTCATCACCCAGGCCAGCCCCGCCAGCAACGCCAGCGTCAACAGCATGCGGATCAGCAGCAGCGTGAAAGGCTCGGCATAGGGCAGTCCATACTTGGCACCGATAAAACCGGTACTCCACAGCCACACAAACAAAGCCGGAACAAGGTAGGTAAAGAACAGGGATCGCATGGAACTCACCGGAATGAAAAACGCTCAGGATCTACCTACTGTAGTAGTTAGCAGGCAAACATTACAGATACAGAATGCCACTTTTACAACCAACACAGGTTGGCCACCCGCGGCTCTGGGACCAGGGAAAGCAAACGGCTATCATCTGCGCCATGAAACTCTCACGCATCCTCAGCAACCAGAACGGTGTCAGTCGCCAGCGCGCCAACGCGCTGATCGCCGCTGGCCGCGCCACCGTTGATGACCGGGTGTGCATTGACGCCGCGCGGGACGTAAACCGGTTCGAAACGGTCAGGGTGGATGGCCGGATAATCCAGCATGGGCAATCCGCCGTTTACCTGATGCTGCACAAACCCGCAGGCTATCTCAGCGCCACCCGCGACGATCGCCACCCCACAGTGCTGGCTCTGGTGCCTGCGGAACTGCACACGGACCTGCACATTGCCGGGCGTCTGGACCGTGCTTCTACCGGTCTGCTCATTCTGACCAACGACGGCAACTGGTCTCGCCGCCTGACCGAGCCCCGCATCAAGCTGCCGAAGGTGTATCGGGTGACGACCGCCCAACCCATCACAGCGGACACATCCCGTCATTTTGCCGAGGGCATCTGGTTCGACTACGAGCAGCTCCGCACCTCCCCGGCCAGTCTGGAGATCCTGGGTGACAACGAAGCCCGGGTGACCATCTATGAGGGCCGTTATCACCAGGTAAAGCGTATGTTTCACGCCGTCGGTAACAGCGTCACCGCGCTGCACCGGGAGCAGATGGGCGACATTCGCCTGGATCCGGCGCTGGCTCCGGGCGACTATCGGTCACTGCGCCGTGAAGAGACGCTTGGCGTTGCGGAATAACCCGCCATATCCGCCTTTCCACCGCGAAAACCGCGAAAACCGCGAAAACCGCGGCTTATGAAAGCGTAATAATGCGTCAATAAACAGTATATATCTTTCAAAAACAGAACGTTAAAAATGGCAGGAACGCCTGATCGGTGGCCTGCAGAGTGGCGCCGTTTGTGCAAAACAGAAAGCTGTGCCACGTTGATAAACGAAGCCATTAAAGGAGGAAAGGATATGCTCTATTGGGCTGTCGTGTGTCTTGTGATCGCAATCATTGCGGGCGTACTGGGCTTTGGCGGTATTGCCGGCACAGCCGCAGGTATTGCGAAAATTCTGTTCTTCATCTTTCTGATTCTGCTGGTGATCTCCCTGGTGGCCAACGCCATGCGGGGCAAGGGCCCCAAGATATAGCCACCGAGTCAGCAGCCGCGCAGGCGGCCAACTGCTCTCGCCACAACCGACGAGCAGTTGGCACTGCCACCTCCGATGGCCTCAATCCCGACCCATTTTCTGCTTCAGAAAGCGGTCCATCTGGCGGAACGCCGGCTGGGTCAGCCGCGTGACCGGACCGGGCAAAGCCGCCAGCGCCAGACTACCCACAGTGCCCAACGGACTGCCAACGCGGGCCGGCTTCTTCCGGACCGCCTTCACGATCCAACCGGCGGCCTTTTCCACGTCCATCATCGGCATGTGGCGATAGATACTCGTTCTCGACGACATCGGAGTGCGCACCATCGGGAAATACACCACCGTCACGTCGATGCCCCTGTCACCCAGTTCCGCCAGCAGCGACCGGGAAAAGGACTCCAGTGCGGCCTTGCTGGCAAGGTAGGCGGAGAACAGCGGAATAGGCACCTGGGAAGACAGGGTGGATATGTTCACCACCTGCCCGCCGCCCTGCTCCAGCATCCGTGGCAGCAGCTTGAGGGTCAGGCCGACCGCGGCAATGTAGTTGATGTTGATGGTCCGCTGGTAGTCGTGGAGACGATCCAGTGCACCGGTGATCGGCCGGCGAATCGAATGCGCCGCATTGTTCACCAGTACATCGACCTGCGGATGGTCGTGGAGAATGCGCACGGCGCAATGATCCAGCGATGCCTCGTCGGTCAGATCGGCCGGGTAGATCCAGGCCTGCCCACCCGCTTCCACGATGGTGCGCTGCACCTCGGCAAGCTCTTCTTCCCGACGCGCCACCAGGCACACCCGTGCCCCCAGCCCGGCCAGTTGCCTGGCTGCCACCGCACCGATACCGCTGGATGACCCGGTAATCACCACGGTTTTTCCCGCTAGCCTCATGTTCCCTGCCCTGTCGTTATTGTTGATTTTGCAGAGTAGAGCCGCGCCCGCGGGATTACAATGACCGGAACCGCCATCACATTTGCGGATAAGTACACGAACGGTTACGTTTCATCCGCAACACAAGAACGTATACTTGCCATTGATAAGAAAGACATCGTTCAGGGCAGACGTGAGTGCGCAATGACCAGCAGTAAACGAATCCCGGGCTCACTGGTTGCAGCAGCGTGGCTGACGCTGATGAGCGTCCCGACGCTTGCCGACAGTGTGAAACGCGTGGTTCATCCCGACGGGTCGGTGGAATACACCAACGTCAACAGCAACGCGGGCAGCCCCCGTGCCTCCAGCAAAAACGAGGTGGTCTATCGCTACCGCGACAGCAACGGCGTGGTGGCCTACAGCAGCAGCCGGCCGGCGGATGCCAGCTTTGATGTGATCCGCTTTCACTGCTATGCCTGCGATCCTGAATCAAAGGTCGACTGGCGCACCACGCCCCTGTTCCTGAAACCCTACCGGGATGAAATCGAGACAGCGGCCCGCCAGTTTGACCTCGACCCCGCCCTGGTTCGAGCCGTCATTCATGCGGAATCCGCGTTCAATGCCGCAGCGGTCTCGCCCAAGGGCGCGCAGGGGCTGATGCAACTGATGCCCGGTACGGCGAGGGAACTGGCGGTGGAGAATGCAATGAACGCGGCCGAAAATATTCGCGGCGGAGCCGATTACCTGGCACGGATGCTCAAGCGCTTCAACGGGGACACCCGGCTGGCTACCGCGGCCTATAACGCCGGCCCGGGCGCAGTCGGGCGCCACGGCGGCATACCACCCTACGCCGAGACCAAGGCCTACGTTGAACGGGTGGGCATACTGCACGAGCGCTACGCCGCGAACTAGAGCCCCAGCGTTACTCCGACGCCGCAATCAGGCTGGCGTTACCGCCGGCCGCCGTGGTGTCGACACACAGGTGGCGCTCGATCACAAAGCGCTGGTCAAGGGTGTGCTCAGTGATCAGCGGCAGCAGGGCGCCATCGCGCTTCGCCAGAGCCTGGCGATACTCCCGCAACAACGATGCTTCCGCACAGCTGACCACCGCAGTGAATCCCCGCGCCTGCGCCAGTGCCGAGGGCTCCAGCAAGCCATTCACACCCGCTACAGGTAGGCCGGCGTTTGCGGCCCGGGCGACAGTGTCTTCCACATCCGGCGCAATCACCACCACCTGGTTGCCCTGGGACAGGGCCGTGGCTGCCTGTTCCAGCGCCGTTTGCTGGTCTGGCCCCAGACACACCACAACACCACGGGCGTGATTGCTCAATCGGTTCAATTCACCGGTCGGTCCCGGCAGTTCCTCGGCATGAGCGTCCAGCGGTGCCGGCACTTGGCCGAAAATCGGCGTCAGGGCTTCGATACGCGCTTCCGGCTTCGGCGACTTTGCGTCCTTGACGCTGCCGATCAGGCTCTCCAGCTTCTTGATGTCGATGGCTTTGGCACCCGACCCGGCCGCGCGTTCGACCGCACTGCCCTTGAGGAAGCGGCGCACGTACTGCGGCCCGCCCGCCTTCGGACCGGTACCTGACAGCCCCTCACCGCCGAACGGCTGGGAACCCACAATGGCGCCGATCTGGTTACGATTGACGTAGGTGTTGCCCACCTTGATGCGGCTGGAAATGCGTTCCACGCGGCGGTCAACGCGGCTGTGGATACCGAACGTCAGGCCATAGCCCTTGGCGTTGATGGCATCCACCACTTTATCGATGTTTTTGGCTTCGAACGTCGCCACGTGGAGAACCGGGCCAAAGATTTCCTCTTCCAGCTCTTCAATGCCGCTCACGCTGAGCACCGCCGGCGAGACAAACAGCCCCTTCTCCGGCACGTCCAGTTTCTTCAGCAAACGGCCCTTGCTCTCGAACTGGTCGCAATGGTCAACAATCTTCTTGCGGGCATT
>JAEPMM010000123.1 GCA_017643965.1 Marinobacter sp. | reverse complement strand
CCTGGGCGATCCTGCTGATTCTGGTGGGAGCCGCCGCGGGTGGCCTGCTGAGCATGTTGAACGCCGCACTGATGGGCGCTGCGCTGATGATTCTCAGTGGCTGCTGCTCGGTGGGGCAGGCTCAGAAGGCCGTTGACGTGCCCGTGATGCTGACCATTGCCGCCGCCTTTGCCCTCGGTGCCGCGCTCGAGCAAACCGGAGCAGCCGGGTACGTGGCGGAAGGCATTCTCGGGGTCAGCAGCGGCCACCCGTTACTGACCATTCTGCTGGTTTACTTCACAGTATCGGTGCTCACGGAAGTGATCACCAACAACGCCGCGGCCGTGCTGGTGATCCCGGTGGTGCTGTCTATGACCACGTCTCTTGGTGTGCCGGCGGAGCCGTTCGTGATCGCGGTCATGATGGCGGCATCCGCCAGTTTTGCCACGCCACTGGGGTACCAGACCAACATGATGGTGTTTGGCCCCGGCGGTTACCGGTTCTCGGATTTCGTCAGGGTGGGGGTGCCGATGAACCTGTTCATCGGTCTGCTGACGGTGGCGGTCATCAGCGTGGTCTACGGTATCAGTCCAGTCGCCTGATGCCGTCCGCCGGGTTGGCCAGAATGTCGCAGCACAGGACCCTCAGTTCGCCCCGCTGAGCATTCTGGTGCTCGCCCTGCCGGGCATTCTGGTGATAGTAGCCCAGCGACAGCGTTACGCACATGTAGGCTCCGGTGATGCAGAGGTAGGGCGCCGTCACCTGCAGCCGTTCGGGCTGGGCCAGCGCCTGTCTCAGGTATTGCTGCCGGTACCAGTCCGCCTCGGTGGTGCTTTCCAGCGGCCGAAAGCGGGGGTCCAGGCTGCCTGCCATGGCGTCTGACACCAGCGTGTCGCCGATCTGAACGCCCCGGTCATCCACCAGATAACACCGCGACACCGCCGGGTGCCCCAGCAGCAGGGTGCATGCCTGTGAAAGGCTGACGCCGTTATTGAGTTTCTCCACCGTGTTCTGGAAATACCCCGAGAAAAAACGGGTCAGCTGCTGGGTCGGGTCCCGGGTGACCAGGCTCTGGCTCTTGTACTCGTTGAGCAGATGGTCGAAGTCGGCGGCTTCCGTTGGTATGTCGGCCAGCTGGATGCTGGGCTTTCTGAAATAAAAGCCCTGAACAAAGTCCACACCGGCGTCGATGGCAATCAGCGCCTGGTCCCGTGTTTCCACACCCTCCAGCAACACCAGGCAGCCGGACTGGTGGAGCAGGGAAACGATGCCGTTGAGAATCTGCCTGGCCTTGTGGTCTTCGGTGGCCCGGGTCAGCAATTTGCGATCCAGCTTTACGATGTCCGGAGACAGGTTCCAGATACGCTCGAAATTGGAGTGGCCCGCCCCGAAATCGTCAATCGCTGTCAGGCAGCCCAGTTTCTGGTAATAGGCAACCGTTTCCCGCAGCCGGTCGGCATCGTCTGTGGGCTGTTCCACGATTTCCATGACAATGCGATGAGGCGGCAGCCCGGTTTTCTCCAGCAACTGGCCGAAAAACGCGTCTGCGCGGCTGCCACTGGTGACCACTTGCGGCGATACGTTCAGGAACAGCCAGTTGAGCTGGTCGTGGAAGCCGGAGTAATTGCGAATGTGCAGGTAGCGGCACAGCCGGTCGAGCAGCAGGTTCTCGGCGTTGGAGGTTGGCAGTCCGAACAGGTGTATCGGCAATACCGCGGAATTGTCGGTATCGAAGGCGCGAATCAGTGCCTCATAGCCCACCACCCGTTTGTGGGAGATGCTGTAGATCGGCTGCAGCGCCGTTCGAAGGGTCAGGCCCTGGTAGTCTGCTGTCCATGAATCACCTTCCTTGTTGAGCATGGGGGACAGCAGATCAACATCCGGTGCTGCCATCGTATCAGGAAGGGTTCGCGACATAGGCTCTTCAGGGTCTAAAAACGAAGACATCGACATCGGCGCGGGCCGGTCGAACTGTAGATAGAGATTGCAGATGCCTGTTCACAGACGAGGTGTCGGCAATGCAGTTGCGAAAGATTGCCAAAAACCGCGCGGTATTGCCACCCGTTAATGTAAAAAACCGGGAAAAGAATGAAGTGCGTGCGGTGGGAACCGCTGGGGCGGGAAGTGCAGCGGCCCTGTTCAGGCCGCCGGAGCATCAGTTGTTACTGGGTACCACAACGCTTTCGTCGAATTCAATTTCCATGTTCTAGCCTCTCGGTCAATGAGTCACCCAACCGGGTTTCAAGTATGGGTAAATTCTATCGCGCTGATCATTTCCAACAATCCGTATTACCCGTATCAGACCTTTGGTATAGGGGTTAACCGAGGTGAGGGTTGTTGGGGCCGGTCCGGTGGAAGCGCCCACGGCGGGAGATCTGAACTTTCCGGCTGGGGTTTGGTCAGAAATTCTGACGTTGGTATCCAAAACATTTCGGTTGGTTTTGGCCGCCTGCCTTTCTAGACTTGAGCGTCGAGAATGTAAATCAATCAGGGAGCGAGGTTTTTCTCTTCATGCAAATCCGCAATTCGTCCAGCCAGTTTGGCGTTGTCAGCATCATGGCGCACTGGCTGGTGGCGATCGCCGTGTTTGGTCTGTTCGGCCTTGGCTACTACATGGTGGGTCTTTCCTATTACGACGAGTGGTACCGGCTTGGTCCCGACGTTCACCGCAGCATCGGCATCCTGCTGTTTATCGCTGTGGTGTTGCGGGTAGTCTGGCGCCTGATGAATCCGATGCCCCGCCCGCTGCCGAGCCACCAGCGCTGGGAGGTGCTGGCGGCGCACGTGGCCCACGGGCTGTTGTATGTGTTGTTGTTTGTCGCGATGGTCAGCGGCTATCTGATATCCACTGCCGACGGCTCGGCGATCAGCGTGTTCAACTGGTTTGATGTACCCTCCGTGACCGGGCGGGTGAAAGGCATGGAGGACATCGCCGGAGAGGTTCACTACTGGACGACCTGGGCAATTGTCGTGCTGGCTGTCGTTCATGCTCTCGCGGCGATCAAACACCATGTGCTGGACAAAGACGACACCCTGCGCCGGATGCTGGGCATCCGCCGATAGGGTTCGCAATCCCTGAATCGAACATCGACTCGCCCCTGATCGGGCTGTTTCATCAAAGGAGAGTGTTATGAAAAAACTGTTGCTGGCTTCTGCCGTATCCATGTCGCTTGTCGGGGCTGTTCAGGCCTCTGAGCACAGTGGCACCTACGCGTTTGACAAGAAAGGTGCTCACCAGTTTGTAACCTTCAAGATTTCCCACCTGGGCTACAGCTGGCTCTATGGCCGTTTCAACGATTTCGATGGTGAATTCGTGTACGACGCCGAGAACCCCGAGAACAGCTCGGTGGAAGTCACCATTGACACCAGCAGCGTGGATTCCAATCACGCCGAGCGTGACAAGCACCTGCGCGACGAAGACTTCCTCTATGTGGAGGAATACCCGGAAGCCACCTTCAAGAGCACCCGCATTGAGCTGGATGACGACGGCGACGAAGCGGACATCATTGGTGATTTCACGCTTCGCGGAGTCACCCGGGAAATTACGCTGGAAGCGGAATTGCTGGGCCATGGTGAAGACCCCTGGGGCGGCTACCGTATGGGGTTTGAAGCGGAAACCGAGCTGAAGCTGGCGGACTTCGGTATTCCGATGGATCTCGGCAAAGCCTCTGAGACCGTTCACATCGAGATTTCGGTAGAAGGCATTCGCCAGTAAGATTGCCTGTCGGCCACGGCTGCCGATTCCGGATCAGACCCGGAACCGGCCAGTCTGGCCCTTGAGTTCATCAGCGTAGCCCGCCAGGGATTTGCTGATGGAATCGATGCCTTCCGAGCGCCGTGCGCTCTCTGCAGCAAGATCGTTGATTTCGGTCACGCTGCGATTGATCTCGTCCACCACCTGGGTTTGTTCCTCCGTCGCCGACGCCACGCTGATGTTCATATCGCTGATGTCTGCCATGGCCGCCAGGATGCCATTCAGTTCACTCTCGGCTTCCGTGGCCAGCTTTTCAGTTTCCACCGCGTCTTTGCTGCCCGTTTCCATCACCGACACAATGTCTGCCACGCCGCTTTGCAACGTGGAGATCATGGCCTGGATGTCTTCGGTGGATTGCTGGGTGCGCTGGGCAAGGGTTCTCACCTCATCGGCGACCACTGCGAACCCGCGCCCCTGCTCGCCGGCTCGTGCGGCTTCAATCGCGGCGTTGAGGGCCAGCAGGTTGGTCTGATCGGCCACGCCCCGGATCACGTCCAGCACCGACGTGATGTTTTCCGAATTCTGGGCGAGCTTGCGAATGACCTCTACCGCCTTGTTGATCTGGGCCGCCAGACGGCGCACCTGCTCTGACGAATTGCGAATGATGGTTGCGCTGTTGTTGCCCTTTTCCTGCGCCGAGCGCGTGATTTCCGCAGCCCGGGAGGCATTGCCGGCCACCTCTTCAATGGCGCTCTGCATTTCGTTGACGGCGGTGGCCACCATGGAGATGGAATCGGTTTGCTTGCTGATGCCGTTGTTGTTGTCTCTTGCTGCGGTGGCCAGTTCCTGGGCGCCGTCGTCGAGCTTGTTACTGAGCTGCTGGATAGCCCCGATCATCGTCTGCAGGTTGGCGAGCACCTGGTTGAAACTGGTGGCCAGCTGGCCCAGGTCATCGTCGTTCTCTACCGGAATGCGGCGGGTGAGATCGCCTTCACCCTGGGCAATGTTGTCCAGCTGTTCCCGGAGCACGCCGATGGATCTGATGATCATCTTCATGAAGGCGAGGAAGAGCGCAACGCTGAGGATGACCGCAACGGCGGTGATGGAGAGAATGACAACCGAGCTGGTCTGGCCCTCTGACGAGGCTTCCCGGGCTCGCCCGTGGGCCAGCTCGTCGGCGTGGAGGCCGACCTTGTCAAAATAGTCCCGCAGGGTGGAAAACTGCGTGGCGCCTCCGGTCTGCATCCGGGCGCGGGCGTCCTCTGCGTTGCCGTCGCTGGCCAGTGCCATCGTGCTCCTCGCGGACTGCTCCCAGCGCTCGAAGGCGGCATCGTACCCGGTCAGGATCGTGGATACGCCGGTTCCGGCCAGTCGTCTGGCTGCCTCGCCCATGCGGTCTCTGGCCTGCTGGACATTCTCGTCGAAGTCACCGGCCAGGCCGTTCGTGGGCTCGCCGGCGCTGGCCGCTTCGATCAGCGCCATCTGTGCCACCAGGGCCTGATAGAGGTCGCGGTCTCCGTTGAGCACTTCGCTGACTGCGGGCAGGAACCGGTCGGCAATGTTGTCGGTATCGGCAACCAGATTCTGGGCAGTTCTGACACTGAACAGCCCGATGATCACCAGGGCGATGGTGGTAATGGCGAAGGGCAGGGCGATCTTGGTGCGCAGGCCGAGTGCGGAGCTCAAATTCATGAAAGTGCCTACCTGTTAAGGGAACGGTGGAGAATTCCCTTTAACATA
This sequence comes from Marinobacter sp., assembly GCA_017643965.1. Lineage (GTDB taxonomy): Bacteria > Pseudomonadota > Gammaproteobacteria > Pseudomonadales > Oleiphilaceae > Marinobacter. The sequence goes on along the minus strand of JAEPMM010000123.1, from coordinate 3,019 downwards.
GCAGCAATTGCGTTTTAATCACGGATTCTGACGGCCAGGCCCGCAGGGTCGGGCCCGGGTGTGTTGATCAGGGCAGGTCGGTGGTTTCTGCGGGGTGTTTAAGGAGCCGTCGGTTGTCCGAGCGGCAAAGGTGGCGTTGGCGCCAGAACTGGGCCACAAAGATCACCAGCCAGATCAGCAGTCCGGCCCAGAGATAGGGCTCTGCCACCTGGAAGGTGCCACTGATGGCAAACTCCACCAGCAGCATCAGGGCCAGGGCGAGCCCCGCATTGACCATGGCAGTCACCATGGCTTGCCCGCAGGCTTTGATATTCGGTTTCATAGTGTTCCGCTTGCTCAGGGTGAAAAACGGTCATCTATTCACTGGAGGCGAGCATACGGGCAGCATTACCGACTCTCCATGCGGGAATTCCGCTATTGGAAATGGCTATTGAGGGAATTTGGAATTTGCGGGGCGCCAACTATTGCGTGGCGGTTGTTGGTGTATCTGCGCCCGCGTCCATATAATGTGGCCTCCGATTCGGCACCGGGCGATTCCGGTGAGCGAACAAGAAAAGCCGGCAGAATTCACAACAGGTAAAAAGAGGCATCCATGCCAGAGTTTCAGACGACGGACGAAGGCTTTGAGCGGGTTTCGCTGAGGGACTACACGGAAAAGGCCTACCTCGATTATTCCATGTACGTCATCCTTGATCGTGCACTCCCGAATGTGGGTGACGGTCTCAAGCCGGTCCAGCGGCGCATTGTTTACGCCATGTCCGAGCTGGGTCTCAAGTCCACCTCGAAGTACAAAAAGTCTGCCCGCACCGTGGGTGATGTCCTGGGCAAGTTTCACCCTCACGGTGACAGCGCCTGTTATGAGGCCATGGTGCTTATGGCCCAGCCTTTCTCTTATCGCTATCCGCTGGTAGATGGCCAGGGTAACTGGGGGTCCCCGGACGATCCCAAATCTTTCGCCGCGATGCGGTACACCGAATCCCGGCTGGCGGCCTTTGCCGATGTGCTGCTGAGTGAGCTGGGTCAGGGCACCGTCGACTGGGTGCCGAACTTTGATGGCACTATGGATGAGCCGTCGGTGTTGCCGGCACGGCTGCCCCACGTTCTGCTCAACGGCACCACCGGTATCGCGGTAGGCATGGCCACCGACATCCCGCCCCACAACGTGCGTGAGGTGACCGCCGCCTGCATCCGCCTGCTCGATGAGCCTGAGGCCACAGTTGATGACCTGTGTGAACACGTCAAAGGTCCGGATTTCCCCACCGAGGCGGAAATCATTACCCCGCGCAAAGACATCCGCCAGATGTACGAGACCGGTCGCGGCTCCCTGCGGATGCGCGCCAAATGGATGCGGGACAGCGGTGAGATAGTGATTACCGACCTGCCCCACCATGTGTCCGGCGCCCGCGTGCTGGAGCAGATTGCCCAGCAGATGCAGGCGAAAAAGCTGCCGATGGTGGCGGATCTGCGGGACGAGTCAGACCATGAAAACCCGACCCGCCTGGTGATTGTGCCGCGCTCCAACCGGGTGGATCTGGACGGGCTGATGGCGCACATGTTTGCCAGCACCGATCTGGAGAAAACCTACCGGGTGAACATCAATGTCATCGGCAACGATGGCCGGCCCGCCGTCAAGGGCCTGAAAACCATGCTGACGGAGTGGTTGAGCTTCCGTCGCACCACCGTGACCCGTCGCCTGCAGTACCGCCTCGACAAAGTTCTGGCGCGGCTGCACCTGTTGGAAGGTTTGCTGATTGCCTATCTGAACATCGATGAGGTGATCGAGATTATCCGTACCGAAGACAAACCCAAGGCCGAGCTGATGTCGCGCTTCGGGCTGTCGCCGGATCAGGCGGAAGCCATTCTGGAGCTGAAACTGCGCCACCTGGCCAAGCTTGAGGAAATGAAGATCCGCGGTGAGCAGGACGAGCTGTCCGCCGAGCGTGATGAGCTGCAGTCCATCCTCGGATCGGAAGAGCGTCTGCGCGAACTGATCAAATCCGAATTGCTGGCCGATGCGGAAACCTATGGCGATGATCGCCGCTCCCCGATCGTTGAGCGTGAGGAGGCCCGAGCCTTCAGTGACCTGGACCTGGTGTCCAACGACCCGGTCACGGTGGTGCTGTCGGACAAGGGCTGGGTGCGCGCGGCCAAGGGTCATGACATCGAGCCGGAGGGCCTGAGTTACAAGTCCGGCGACCGTTTCGCCATGGCCGCCAAAGGGCGGAACAACCAGCAGGCGATTTTCCTCGACTCCACCGGGCGGGCCTATTCACTGATGGCGCACAGCCTGCCGTCGGCCCGGGGGCAGGGCGAGCCGTTGACCGGGCGGATCAATCCGCCCTCGGGTGCCACCTTCGCCGGCCTGTTGATGGGAGATCCTTCCCGTAAGGTACTGCTGGTCACCGACGGTGGGTACGGATTCGTGACCTCGCTGGAGGACATGATCAGCAAGAACCGCAACGGCAAGGCCGTGGTCAGTGTGCCCAAGGGCGCCAGGATCATGCCGCCGGTGGTGGTGCCGGCGACCGACAAGCCGCTGTTCCTCGGTGCAATTTCCAATGAGGGGCGGATGCTGGTGTTCCCGCTCAATGAACTGCCCGAACTGGCCAAAGGCAAGGGCAACAAACTCATCAGTATTCCTTCGGCGCGGGTTCAGAACCGTGAGGAGTACGTGGTTGCGGTGGCGGTGTTCGCCGAGGATGACAACCTCGAGATTCGCGCCGGCAAGCGCAAGATGGGGCTGCAGTTCAGTGACCTGGAGCATTATCTGGGCGAGCGTGGCCGCCGTGGCCACAAACTGCCCCGCGGATTGCAACGGGTTGACGGCATTGATGTGATTCCGGCTGCCGGAACGGTCACCGAAGAGGAGTTCACCGACAGTGAGTGAATTGGTCCTGATCAATGTGTCCGGGCGTGACAAGCCCGGGCTCACCTCGGAAATCACAGGCATCATGGGGCAGTACGATGTCCGTATTCTGGATATCGGCCAGGCGGTCATTCACGATCACCTGACCTGGGG
>JAEPMM010000081.1 GCA_017643965.1 Marinobacter sp. | reverse complement strand
CACCCCCATGGGCGGCTTTCAGGGCAGCCTGGCCGACGTCCCCGCCCCTGAGCTGGGTGCCATCACCATCGCCGAGGCGGTAAAGCGCGCCGGTCTGCAGCCTGCGGATGTCCAGGAAGTGATCATGGGCAACGTCTTGCCCGCCGGCCTGAAGCAGGGTCCGGCTCGTCAGGCCATGCGCAAGGCGGGTCTGCCGGACAACACCGGCGCCACCACCATCAACAAGCTGTGCGGCTCCGGCATGAAGGCCGCAATGTTCGCCCACGACCTGATCAAGGCCGGTACCAATGACATCATGGTGGCCGGTGGTATGGAAAGCATGTCCAACGCTCCCTACGTGCTTCAGGGTGTGCGTAAGGGCTTCCGCATGGGGCCGGGTCAGGCACCCCAGGACCACATGTTCCTGGACGGCCTGGAAGACGCAGAGACCGGTCGCCTGATGGGCGCCTTTGCCCAGGAAATGGCGGACAAGAAAGGGTATACCCGTGAAGAAATGGACGAGTACGCCATCACCTCGCTGACCCGTGCCAAGAAAGCCATCGAGGAAGGCCTGCTGAAAGACGAAATCATTCCGGTCACGGTCAAGACCCGCAAGGGCGACGTGGTCGTGGAAGACGATGAGCAGCCCCACAACGCCAACATCGAAAAAATCCCGAGCCTGCGCCCGGCGTTTGCCAAAGACGGTACCGTAACCGCCGCCAACGCGTCCTCCATCTCCGACGGTGCTTCGGCACTGGTGCTGATGCGAGAGTCCGAAGCTCAGAAGCGCGGTCTGAAGCCGCTGGCCCGCATTGTTGGCCACAGCACTCAATCCCAGCATCCGTCTGAATTCACCTGCGCCCCGGTTGGCGCTATCGAAACGCTGTTCGCCAAAACCGGCTGGAGCAAGGACGACGTTGATCTGTACGAAATCAATGAAGCCTTTGCCATGGTCGCCATGATGCCGATCCGTGAACTGGGGCTGGATCCGGAAAAGGTGAACATCCACGGTGGTGCCTGCGCACAGGGCCATCCGGTCGGCTCTACCGGCTCCCGTCTGCTGGTGACACTGATGTACGCATTGCAGCGCTACGGCAAGAAGAAAGGTGTGGCTGCACTGTGCATCGGTGGCGGCGAAGCCACGGCGATGGCCATCGAACTACTCTGATAATGCCATCACAAGTGGGGGGAGGAGCGGTCCTCTCCCTGCTTTTACAGTTCTGATTCCACTTCCTGTTCCTCCCTTCGTTTTCAAGTGCATCTTAATCCCTCTTTGCTTCGTACTTCCTCGGTGGTTGCATCTGATTTTGTTGTCTATAGTGATTCAGTGCGAGGTGACCGGGCAGGGATTAGGCTGTGTGTCAAAATCATACTTTTGACTGATCAAAGCGCCCGAAGGCGTTAGCTATAGTGCCATTATCACGAGCACTGTGCATGGAGCGCCTCCTGACATCGTGAATACCAACAAGCAGAGCAGCGACTCAAAACAACAATGGAGTAGTCTTCCAATGACAAAAAAAACTCAACACTTGCGGCAGTGGAGCAAGCTACCACTGGCTGTAGCGGTTGCGGCCGGTATGTCCGGGCAAGCAATGGCCTACTCGTTTTACGTGGGGGACGTAGAAGCCCAGTTCAACACCACGCTGTCCTACGGTGCCACCTGGAGAACCCAGGAGCGTGATCGTCGCCTGATTGCCCAAGGCAACCTCGGTCCCGAGTTCGCGCCAGGACAACCGTTGGCCAATATCGGTGCCTCCACCAACAACTATGACGACGGTAACCTTAACTTCGATAAAGGCGACCTGGTTTCCCACGTTGTAAAGGGCAACAGTGAGCTGTTCCTGAACTACGATGTGAACGGAACCTACCTGACCCGCGTGGGTGGTCTGCTACGCGGTCGTTATTACTACGATTTCGAGCTCAAAGACGGTGATCGCGCGATCGACGATGTGGGTCAACAGCGTGAGCTGAACGATGATGTCAAAGACAATGCCTCCGGTGGCGAAATCCTTGACGCTTACGTCTTCTCTGATTGGTATTTCGGCGATGTACCTGTCAGCCTGCGTTACGGTAAACAGGTTATCAGCTGGGGTGAGAGCACCTTCATCCAGGGCGGCATCAACACCATCAACCCGATCGACGTGCCAGCCTTCCGCGCCCCGGGCTCGGAGTTGAAAGATGCCCTTTTGCCTGTGGAACTGTTCTACATGTCGGCGGGCCTTACCGAGAACATAACGGTGGAGGCTTTTGTCCAGGCCGATTGGGAGCCTGTTCGTCCGGATGATTGTGGCACATTCTTCTCAACCAATGACTTTGCCAGTGACGGTTGTGGCCCTGTGCTTCTTGCCGGACAACTGCCTGACTCCCAGGCATTCGCTCAGGGATTTATCGCGCCGCGTCTGGGAGACCAGGACGCTGACTCCAAGGACCAGTTTGGTGTGGCTTTGCGTTGGTATGTTCCCGAACTCAACGATTCGGAAATCGGTTTTTACTACATAAAATACAACAGCCGTCTTCCATACGTCAGCGGTCTCGTAAATAATCCCGCTGATCCGGGTGCCACGCAGACCAACAATCCAAATGAGCCGGCTTCCGCGTTTCCGAGTTACTTCATCGAGTACCCGGAGAACATCAATCTCTACGGCGTCAGCATTAATACCACCACGCCAGGTGGCTGGTCATTGGGCGCGGAATATAGCTTCCGTGACAATGTGCCACTGCAGTGGAATGCTTTTGAGTTGATATTTGGCGGTTTGCAACAGCGGGGTCCTAATGGAGAAATTCTGAGCGGTTTAGAGCGCCAGCGTCTTGAAGAATCCAACAACGCTAACTTGGCCGGACAGCCTGTTGATGGATTTGATCGCTTCAATGTGTCACAGGCTCAGTTCACACTCATCAAGTTTTTCGACCAGGTTATGGGCGCGAGCCGCATGTCGTTGATCACTGAGTTCGGTGCGACTTATGTACATGATCTTCCAGACTTTGACGAAGCTCGTTATGGCCGTTCAGGTACTTTTGGTATAGGTACACTGCCGGTGGATGGGGCAAACTTCACGGGCGACTTCTGTGAAGCCGGCGCAAACATCAACGCTAACTATTGCAACAATGAAGGCTTCACGACGGACTTCTCGTGGGGCTACCGTGCGCGCCTGGTCTGGGACTACCCGAACGCCATCGCTGGCGTCAACCTGTCGCCGCAGTTGGCTTGGAGCCATGACGTGCAGGGTTACAGTCCACAGCCGGGTGGTGCCTTCAACGAGGGCAACAAAGCCGTCGGCGTATCGCTGCAGGGCGTTTACCAAAACAGAATCACTGGTAACATCGGCTACACAAACTTTTTCGGCGGCAAACCCTACAACGAGTTGACCGACCGTGATTTCGTGAGTGCGAGCGTTTCCTACTCATTCTGAACCGGAACGAATTCGTTTAACGAGGTAATTTAAATGAAACTGAACAAGAAACTACTGGCCTCAGGCGTATTGGCTGCAACTCTGGTTGCGGGTAATGCCTTCGGCGCGGTATCCGCTGAGGAAGCTGCCAAATTAGGCGATTCCCTGACCCCGATTGGCGCGGAGAAAGCCGGCAACGGTGGTGAGATCCCGGCATGGGATGGTGGCCTGAAAGAGTCACCGGCAGGGTATAACGACGACGGCATCTATCTGGATCCGTTTGCGGACGATGAGGTCAAGTTCACCATTGATCAAAGCAACGTCGATGAGTACGCGGATAATTTGTCTGCAGGCCAAGTCGCGATGATCAAAAAGTACGACACCTACAAAATCCCGGTCTATGAGACTCGCCGCACGGCGACTTATCCCCAGGCCATCATGGATCAGACCGTAGAGAACGCGACAACATCGGAGTTGGTTGCAGGTGGTAACGGCATTGAGAACTACCAGGAGGGCGTGCCGTTTCCTCTCCCCAAAGAGGGTGTTGAAGTCATCTGGAATCACATCACTCGCTACCGCGGTGGATCTGTGCAGCGTAACGTTGGACAGGTAACACCGACCGAAAACGGCGCTTACAGTGTGGTGAAATTCCAGGACGAGTTCACATGGCGCGCCAGCCTTGAAGACTTCGATCCTTCAAAAGATCCCAACGTCCTGTTTTACTTCAAGCAGGCAATCACTGCACCTGCTCGGCTCGCAGGCAACGTGTTGCTGGTTCACGACACGCTGAACCAGGTGGCTGAAGCCCGTCGTGCCTGGGTATACAACGCCGGCCAGCGCCGTGTTCGCCGTGCGCCCCAGGTTGCTTATGACGGTCCGGGTACTGCAGCGGACGGCATGCGTACCACCGACAACTTCGACCTGTTCAACGGTGCTCCGGACCGTTACAACTGGGAGATTGTGGGCAAGAAAGAGATGTACATCCCGTACAACTCTTACAAACTGGTTGATCGCAGCGTAAGTTACGATGACATCGTCAAAGCCGGTCATATCAATCAGGACCTTGCTCGCTACGAACTTCACCGTGTTTGGCACGTTCGTGCGACCCTGAAAGAGGGTGAGCGTCACATTTATGGTCAGCGTGACTTCTTCATTGATGAAGACACCTGGCAGGCTGCTGTGATTGATCACTACGATGGCCGCGGCGAACTGTGGCGTGTCGCTGAAGCCCACGCCATGCAGTTCTATGATGTCCAGGTTCCCTGGTACGCCATTGAAACTCTGTACGATCTGCTCTCAGGCCGCTATCTGGCTCTTGGTCTGACCAACGAAGAGAATGATCCGTACACCTTCGGCGTCAGCCGCAGTTCCCGTGACTACACGCCGGCGGCTCTGCGCCGCGCTGGCACACGGTAAGACAGAACGTTTGTCTGAAAACGGCGGGCCTTGGCCCGCCGTTTTTTTTGCTTGCCAAAACGGTTTGATACCTCGCCGCTGTTTATTTGCCTCGGAAATAACCCTCAGCAAGTCAAAGTTTTGCAGCTAACCCCTCCTTTGGTTTAACCTCTCCTTCATACTAAAGGCGTACCCGACGATGGTACCCGCATAAACATGCATAGAATGCATATTCCGGGAACATGGGTCTTGTCTGATGCCCGCTTGCCGGACTTAAACGGGGCGAAGTGTGAAACCATTTGATGATGGCAGTGCCGCCAACGATGAGTTCCAGTCGGTTGCGGCAGGAGGTTATCGTGGTGAACTGGTCAGGGATCTGCTCAAGCAGCGGGTCCGGATTCCGTCTCCACCTTCCGATGATCTCAAGCGACCGGGTCTTACCGGGCGGATTCAGGCTGCGCTTGAACCCGGCGCGGTGGTGTATCTTGAGGGGCCCTGCGGTTACGGTAAATCCCACGCCTTGCTGTCGGCTTTGCATGCGGCTAACTGCCCGCCGGAGCGGGTCAAATGGATCGGCTTCACGGTTCAGGACAACGAGCCGTCCCGACTACTGACCCTGCTATCGATTGCCCTGAATCCCCAGGCGTCCGCGGAAACCTCCCTGACTCACTCATCAGCGAACCTCAGCGAGGCGCTGTCGCTGATGCTGGCGAACGAATACTGGCAGCAGGCTGATCGTCACGGTGTGCTGGTACTGGATAACCTGGGGTGCCTCAGCCATCCCGTGGTGATTGAGCTGCTTGAGCAGTTGCTCACCGAGTTGCCGAAAGGCCTGTCACTGGCGCTGGTGTCCCGCAAGCCATTGCCCTTTGAAACCCACAAGTCCGAGCTGGAAGGCCGGTTCACCCGTTTCGGGCCGGAATCCCTCGAGCTCACCCGCCGGGAAACCTTCGAGTTCTATGACCGTGCGCTGGCCACCAGCCAACTGACCACGGTGGCGGTGGACCATCTTTACTCCATCACCGACGGCTGGGTTACGCCTCTTGCACTGTATCAACGCGAGCTCTCGGCGTTGGCCGAATCACGGGTGCCGATCCAGGAAACCATCAGCGTTGAGCGGTTTCTGCGGGACTCTGTGCTTGCCAGGCTGACTCCGCCGCAGCAAAGGTCTTTGCGCATCATGGCAGAGATGGATCTGGTGTCGGACGATCTGTTCGGATGCCTGACGGATCCCTCCTGCGACCCGGGGTTCCGACCCTCGGTGGCGGCGGAAGCGGGCCTTCCGTTGCGTTCGTTGTCAGGCCGTGGGCGCTGGTTTCGTTTCAATCCGTTGCTGCACGAGTGGCTGCGAAGCTCTGTTCTTGATGGCGCGTCTGAGCGGGCGCTGGCGGCGAGTCGCTGGTTCAGCCAGCGCGGTCAACTGCCAGAGGCCCTCCGGTACGCGTTGTTGTCGGAGAACAGCGATGAGGCCGTGCGCATTGCCTCTGAAGGCTCAGAAGCGTTGTTGATCGGACAGGATACCGCCTCGCTTCTGCGTCTGCGCCGCTCGCTGCCCATGGGCTTGCTCGAGCAAAGCACGCGGCTTCGCGTGGTGTACAGCTGGGTTCATGCCATCGGCGGCCAGTTCGGGCAGGCAAGGGCGCTGATGGATGGCCTTGAGGCGCAGGAAAGCGACGCCATGGCGGGCCGCATCAATGCGCTCAAGGCGTTTATCCTGCGGGGCGAAGGACATGTAGAGGAGGCACTGGAAGCTGCTGACCTGGCACTGTCGGCAGAGTCATTGTCCACCCAGGGGCAGCTGGTCACACAAATGGTGCGATCCAGCGCGCTTTGTGCCGCCGGTCGCTTTGCCGAGGCCCGTGAGGCCAACCGCGCGACGACCCGGCCGGCGCGGGAAGCCGGAGATACGGGTGCGGAAGTGCTGGCGGTGTATACCCACGCGCGGATTGAGCTGGGTAAGGGCGCCTTGCGCCACGCGGAGCAACTGCTGCGTACCGGCCTCGATACCATCATGAATGAGACCATGCGTCCGACCCGGGTCGGCGAGACCCGCCTGCAGCTCAATCTGGTCCTGGTGCTCTGGCACCAGGGGCGCCAGGCGGAAGCGGATCGACTACTGGTCACCTGTGGCCGGCACGCAGAACAGACCCGTGACCTCGGCCTGTTGCTGGCCATGGCCTTGCGGGTGCTGATCTGCCGTACCCAGGGGCGGCTCGAAGACGCGTTTGTGTGGATCGGCAGGGCAGAGCGCACCATGCATGCCTGGCAGGTGGACGAATCCGCGTACCTGCCAGTTCTGGAGGCCCTGAAAGCCAGCTGCTGGCTGGCGACCGGAAACATCGAGAGCGCAAGCCATGCCATGGAGCGCCTGCAGCCCTATCGGGCAAGCCGTCGGGTGCCCGAGTTGATCCCAATGATGCCCGGTTTGCTGGATTCGCTGCAGGTGCGTATCGAACTGGCCCGAGGCGATGATGTGAAAGCTGCGGACTCGCTCAGGAGCATCCGGCTTAACAGTGGTCGGGTGACACCATTTGCGGTTGATCTGCATCTGCGGCTGCTGGAAAGCGTGGTGGTCCTGCGGGAGAAGGGCGTGGGTGCGGCCCAGAAATTGCTGTCTCAGGCGGTCAATGTTGCCGCACGCGAGCATTTCATCAGCCCTTTCGCAGAGTTGCGAACAGAAATGAGCGAGCTGATGGAGAAAACCTATCCGCAATTGCCGGAGGGCGAGTTTACCCGTGCGCTTGGTCAGCTCTATGGTTTGTCAGCCGCGAAGGTCAACGCCGTACCATTGGCGGAGCCTATCAGTGACCGGGAGCAGGGGGTGCTGGAGCTGATCGCCAACGGCCTCTCCAACCAGGAGATTGCCGACCGCCTGCACATCTCCCTGCACACCGTGAAAACCCACGCCAGGCGCATCAACGCCAAGCTGGAAGTGAAATCCCGCACCCAGGCCATTGTTCGGGCGCGGGAGCTGGGGCTTCTGTGAGCAGGGTATTGAGCGTCAGCTGTCGGGTTACGCTTCGCTGACCCGACCTACGGTTTCCGGGTTGCCCTCGGTTTCATTCTTGAGGGCCTCGATCCGCGCGTCTTTTTCCGCCCATAGCTGGCTGACCCAGCGCTGGAAGTCCGTTCTCACCTCGCGGCTGCCCTCATAATCCATGCCCAGGAAGCGCTGGGGAATTTCCCGCACCTGAACGTCGATAACGATGCGGCGGGTGCGACCGCACAAAAAGTCCCAGAAGCCGGAGTTGCCATCCGGGTACACGATGCTCACATCCAGCATGGTGTGCAGCATCTCGCCCATGGCGCCCAGAACGAAGGCTGTGCCACCGGCCCGTGGCTTGAGGAGGTGCTTGTACGGAGACTTCTGGCCCGCATGCTTGGCGGGGGTCAGGCGGGTGCCTTCCATGAAGTTGAAGATGGTGACCGGGGTGTAGCGGAACTTTTCGCAGGCGGCCTGGGTGGCGGCAATGTCCTTGCCCTTGAGCTCAGGCCGGCGGGCAATCTGTTCTTTGGTGTGCCGGTGCATGAACGGAAAATCCAGCGCCCACCAGGCAACGCCAAGAAAAGGCACCCAGATCAGTTCTTTCTTCAGAAAGAATTTCAGCAGGGGAATGCGGCTGTTGAGCACATACTGAATGGCGGGGATGTCAGCCCAGCTCTGGTGGTTGCAGGTCACGAAGTACCAGTGCTCCCGGCTCAGATTCTCCGCGCCGCGTACGTCCCAGTCGATCCGGTGAAGCAGGTCCAGAAAGCGGTTATTGAAGCCGATCCAGATAAACGCGATGGTGTTGAGGGCAACGGTGCACAGCTTGCGAACGGACGTCACCGGGATGATCAGTTTCAGCAGCGCGAACACAATCAGCACCGGAAACAGGATCAGGGTATTCAGCAGTATCAACAGCGCCGCCAGTGTGCCTTTCAGCGGCGCAGGTAAAAAGTCTAGCATCGTTGGAATTCCCCCGGTAAAGCGTTAATCCGCGGTTTTGTGGTCAGGCATCAGGCTGTTTTCGCGGTTGGCCGAGGCCAGATGCTTCAGCTCCATGCTGGTGCTGCCATCCACCGAGTCACTGAACGCCAGGTCAAAGTAGTTGAGGTTGTTGTAGCGGATCATGCTGCGAATCTCTTTTACATAGTCTTCGCCGCGTTCGGAATAGCCGATCAGGCCGGCGGCCAGCGCTGACCCCGACGCCAGCTTGCCGTTGGCCCGTTGCTCGAGGCGCACATCCCGTAATACCTGATAGGTGGGGTGGCGGTTCAGGTTCTGTATGTAAGCCCGCACGGAACGGTAGGGGGAGGCAAACTTCGCGACTTCGTGAGTGGCGCCCTCGGCACGGCCCAGGGGCACCAGCCCGCAGCCTTTCGAGAAACACCACTGGCCGAACAGGTTGTTGCCCCGGGTGGCAAAGCGAGAGGTGCCCCAGGCTGACTCGTTGGCGGCCTGGGCCAGCACCAGCGACGGTGATATCACATCCAGCCGTTTGCGCAGGCGATCGAACAACTCGGGGCTTCCGGGCTCCTCGTCAACTCTCAGTCTTTGCGCCTGATTCGACAACCAGGTGCGTTCCGAGCTGCTGAGCTCGTCTTTTCTGGAGAGCGCGTCCAGATAGTCCCGTTCAATCAAAATGCGGGAGTTGGCCAGCACAATACGGGGGTAGAGAAAGGAAAAGAAAGCCGCCTTGCGCTCGGTGGCGTCGCGGTACTGGTTGAAGTCCGGAAGCTCGTCGCCTGCCCAGGAGGGCAGTGGCGGAAGCGAAGACAGCACCACGTCGGAGCCATCGTCATCACCGCGGCTGTACGGGGCCGGTGTGTGAAAGCTGCCCCAGATGACAGCAACCAGCAGAGGGAGAACCAGTGAAAGCGCCCGGAATCCAGCAGACATAAAACCTCTCGTTACATTCGATATGCCCCGAATTATAACAGGTTCTAAGACATCAATCCGGCAGGCGGGTGGCCATCAACAAACCGAGGCTTTGCTCGCCGGCGGCGCTGTCTCGCAATTGCAGGAAAAACTGATCCTGATCGCCGGTAACAAAGCCTTCCAGCGTGAGATCCTCCGCCGTGAAGGTGACCTGGCCGCCGGCACCCACGGTGTAGGCCAGCGCCACAGTGTCTCCGTCCTGCAGCACCGGTGTGGAAACGCTCTCCGACGCCACGGAATGCACGATTTCGATGGTACGTTGCGCCAGGGTTGCGTCACTGGACGAGTAGATGGTGAGCAGGGCATTGTCAAAATGGCGTAGCCGGTTCTCGCCGAAAGCCAGCCCCATGCTGAATCCCTGGAGCCGAAAGCGTCCGGATGCTGGCGCGGTATCCGCCTGCTCGGCAGCAACCAGCATGCCGTCGCCGGTGACGCCGTTGTCCAGATTGACCGCCAGGAGCGAGCCCTCCGGGTTACTGGCGCCTGCACCCAGCTGCGGGGTGCCGAACGGACCGGCAGAATTGCTGATGTCCAGGTTGAGCCGGCCAATCTCCCGGTCGCCGATGCTGAGCCGCGAGGGCCGGGTACTGATGGTCCAGTT
>JAEPMM010000393.1 GCA_017643965.1 Marinobacter sp. | reverse complement strand
GTTGCCTGCTCGGCTTCGTCACATACCTGACGGATGGCCTGCTCCAGTCCCATCTCGGCGCGGTAGCCCAGATGAATACGCGCCACCTCAAAACCGGGGCGATCATTGTTGGCAATTTTCAGGAACTTGGCCGGCGACAGCACCGGCGTTGTCAGGATGATCCGGTCGGCGTGCTCCGGTGTTTCCTCGAACACGTTCCGTTCGGAACCCAGACAGGTTTCCAGGGACATCACGATCGCTTCACGCAGCGGATCGATCGCAGGGTTGGTCACCTGGGCAAACTTCTGGCGGAAGTAATCCCCCACGTGGCGAACCCGGCTGGACAACACCGACATGGGGGTATCATCACCAATGGAACCGACCGCTTCCTGGGCATTCTCTGCCAGTGGACGGAGCACCTGATCACGCTCTTCGAAAGACACCATGAACATTTTCTGGTGAACCAGCAGCTCATCGGAATCCATCAGGCGGAATTCGGGCGTGTCCTGATTCAGCGTGGTCTCGCCCCGCAGGGCGTTCTCGCGCAACCACTGCTTGTAGGGGTGCGCGTTCTTGAGACGCTCATCAATCTCCGGCGTGTGGAGTACTTCCCCGGTCTGGGTATCGACGGCGAGCATCTGGCCCGGTCCAACACGGCCCTTGGCCACAACGTCATCGGGCTCATAACCGTAGGTACCGATCTCGGATGCCAGGGTGATGAAATCGTCCTTGGTGACCACCCAGCGTGCCGGACGCAAGCCGTTACGGTCGAGCATACATACCGCGTAGCGACCGTCGGAGAAAACCAGTCCGGCGGGACCATCCCACGGCTCCATGTGCATGGAGTTGTACTCGTAGAAGGCGCGCAGCTTGGAATCCATAGTGTCAACGTTCTGCCACGCCGGTGGGATCATCATCCGCACCGCACGGAACAGATCCACGCCTCCGGCCAGCAGCACTTCCAGCATGTTATCCATGCTGGATGAATCCGAACCGGTCAGATTAACCAGCGGCTGCAGGGTTTGCAGGTCCGGCAGGTCCGGTGAGCTGAACTTGGCCGCGCGGGCAATCGCCCAGTTGCGGTTGCCGTCGATGGTGTTGATCTCACCATTGTGCGCGAGGAACCGGAACGGCTGGGCCAGCGGCCAGCGCGGCATGGTATTGGTGGAGAAGCGCTGGTGGAACACGCAGATCGCGGTCTGCAGGTCCGGATCGCCCAGATCCTTGTAGAAGTTCGCCAGATCGGCCGGCATCATCAGACCTTTGTAGGCCAGCGTGCGGTGAGACAGGCTGCAGATATAGAACTCGGCGTCGTCCGCCATATCGCGCTCGGCGTAACGGCGACCGATAAACAGGCTGATGGCAAACTCTTTTTCTGCCTTACCGGCGGGCGCGACAAAGACCTGCTCGATACGCGGCAGGCAATCCAGCGCCATCGGGCCGAGACAGCTGTCGTCGGTGGGCACTTCACGCCAGCCCAGAATATCCAGACCCTGCTCGGTCAACCGCGCTTCGATGGCAGCACGCCCGGCTTGCGCCTTGGCTTCGTCCTGGTTCAGGAACACCTGACCAACCGCGAACAGGTCGCCGGGCTCTTTGCCAAAGGCGGTCTTAGCGGCCTTGCGCAGGAAGGCATCAGGACTCTGGATCAGCAGGCCACAACCGTCACCGGTCTTTCCGTCTGCAGCAATACCACCGCGGTGGGTCATGCAGGTCAGCGACTCGATGGCAGTTTGCAACAACTTGTGGCTGACCTCGCCCTTCATGTGGGCGATCAGTCCGAAACCGCAGTTGTCCCTGAATTCCTCGGGATGATACAAACCTGTCATCATAAGCGTTCTCTCACATAGAAATGCTTTTCAATCAAAGAGTTGTAAACAAATACCGTTAAAGTCACCCTTTGACACTGAAAATGGGGGCTGGACATTCTACACACGTAGAAATACGTACTCAATCCGGAGACTGCTTATTTTAGGGGCAAGAAAATCATTTGGATCACCTAAACCCATTGATTTTCTGGACTTTTACCGATGCTAGCCCCGGTTCACTCGCAAATCGCAAATGACGATCAAAACCCGCCAAATGGCCGGATCCAGGGCGAAATGGACTGCAAATCCGCCGGCAGCTCCGCCAGCGCCGATCTGGCAGTGTCAGCATCGGTAAACTCACCATAGAATACCACGAACCAGTCACGATCCTGGCGTTTGGAGCGGGTATATTGCAAGCCCGCCACCTCGGCATGCTGTTCCAGGAAGTCCGTTGCGGTGTTTTCCAGGAATCCTGCGAGGAATTGCGCAGTCACACCCTCGCGCTGTCGCACCTCCGCGACAGAGACAAACCGCTCAGGCATGGAAGGGGTGAACGCCGCGTCTGCCGTGGCGACCGGCTCGGGTTCGAAATCAGGTTCGGCTTTTACCTGAGTGCCGGACTCTGCCACCTCATACTCTTGCGCCCCTGATTGATCCTCAGCATCACCGCCCGGCGCCAGTTCCGTGTCGAGCTCAGGCTGCGGCCGGAGTTCCGGCAAGGGCTCGGACCTGGCTTCGGGCTGTGCCACCGGCTCGCGTTCCGGGGCGGGTGGAGTCGGCTCCACCGCAGACACCACCGGCGCCGGTTGCGAAGCAGGCTGATCGGGACCTATGGTAATACTTTTACGGATGCGCTCGGGCGCCACCTCCGCAGGCTCGGGGACCAGAGACTCATCGTATTGGGCTGACACCAGCCACCAGGACAGACCGAGTAGCACCAGTGCCAGTGCTGGCCACCGGAATCCCAGAAGGCTCCGGAACGGGAAGTGCCTGGCGGATGAAGCCGCCGGCACCATACCAAGCCAGATCGCGGGGGTGACCCGCTTGACGCGGCCAAAACTGCCCTGACTGAGCTCATGGATCTGCCGCAATCGGGCGGCACTGAGAAGATTGGCAGGATCTCCACTGGCACGATGCACGCGAGGCTCGAGATAGCCGCGAACTTCCTCCTGGGTTAACGGCCTCAGATGCACCTGATGCACTCCCGTGGTGGCCTCATCCAGGCCCAGCATGGCAATCAGCTCATGACTGCCACTGAACACCGGCACCGCGGCGGCGCCGCGATCGGCCGCGAGAAACGCTGCCAGAAGTGTTCGCAAACACTCGGGCGGCGCGCGGTCCGCATCATCCACCAGCAACACCATGCGCTGCCCTTTCCGAGCTCGGGCCTCAGACCAACGGAAGAAGCCGTAAATGGCCTCGCGGGGGTTTTGCGGGGTCTCAAGACTCTTGTGGGCAATAGCCAGCAGGCAGCGGGCCAGCGCCTGACTTGTGGTCAGCGCCGCCGCTGGCAGGCGGTGAAACTCC
>JAEPMM010000005.1 GCA_017643965.1 Marinobacter sp. | reverse complement strand
CATCGAGAATGCGTCCCTTCGACAGCGCGATGGTGATGGAGTCGGTCATTGGTCCTTCCGGTTGCTGGGCCGTTTCGATCATGCTGGCAGGCGGCGAATGGTTCCGCCCAGCAGCTGCAGCTTTTCTTCAATACATTCGTAGCCGCGGTCAATATGATAGATGCGGTCCACAATGGTGTCGCCTTCCGCCACCAGACCGGCGATCACCAGGCTGGCGGAGGCCCGCAGATCGGTTGCCATAACCGGTGCGCCGGTGAGGTGATCCACCCCCTTGATGATGGCCGCGTTGCCTTCCAGGGTAATGTCCGCGCCCATGCGGATCAGCTCCTGCAGGTGCATGAAGCGATTCTCGAACACCGTTTCCACGATGGTGCCGGTGCCTTCAGCCACCGCGTTCATGGCCGCGAACTGCGCCTGCATATCCGTAGGAAAGGCCGGATACGGCGCGGTGCGGATGTTAACGGCTTTCGGGCGATTGCCCTTCATGTCCAGCTCGATCCAGTCCGGGCCCGTGGTGATGTGCGCACCGGCCTCTTCCAGCTTCAGCAGCACGGCTTCCAACAGGTCTTCACGGGTGTCTTTCAGCTTCACCCGGCCGCCGGTTGCGGCAGCAACCACCAGATAGGTTCCGGTTTCGACGCGGTCAGGCAGCACGTTGTAATGACATCCGTGCAGGCGTTCCACGCCGTTGATTTCGATGGTCGCAGTGCCGTGACCCTTGATGTCAGCGCCCATGGCAATCAGGCACTCCGCCAGATCCACCACTTCCGGCTCGCGCGCGGCGTTCTCCAGAATGGTTTTACCGTCCGCCAGCGCAGCGGCCATCATCAGGTTTTCTGTGCCCGTCACCGTCACGGTGTCGAGGAAAATGTGCGCACCTTTCAGGCGACCGTTGGTCTTCGCCTTGATGTAGCCGTTCTCCACCTTCACTTCCGCGCCCATCATTTCCAGGCCGTGGATGTGCAGATTCACCGGTCGGCTACCAATGGCACAGCCACCCGGCAGCGACACTTCCGCCTCGCCGAAATGTGCCACCAGCGGCCCCAATACCAGGATTGAGGCACGCATGGTTTTGACCAGCTCGTACGGCGCATGGAAATGCTTGATGGTGTTGGCGTGCACTTCCACGCTCATTTTCTCATCAATCAGCAACTCCACACCCATGCGACCCAGCAGCTCGATCATGGTGGTCACGTCGTTGAGGTGCGGGAGGTTGCCCACGGTAACGGGCTCATCCGCCAGCAGCGTGGCCGCCAGAATGGGCAGTGCGGCGTTTTTGGCGCCGGAAATCCGGATTTCGCCGTTCAGGGGCTTGCGACCCCTGATCAGAAGTTTGTCCACAATAGTCTTCCTGTTATTGGCGGGCCGTGATCAGCCCTGGCGCGCGGCCCACTCAGCCGGTGTGAATGCTTTCGGATGCAGAGCGTGAATGGTGCCGTCCATAACCTGCTGGAACAGCGCCTTGTTAATCAGTTGCTGCCGCTTGATGGTCGGCAGGCCCTCGAAGACCTCCCCAACCACAACAACAATGTAATGGGTGCCATCGACCTGAACCTGAACCTCACAGTCCGGCAGGGCCTGCTTCACCAGCTCGGTAACTTCGGCGGCTTCCATAAAAAATCCTCGGGTGTTGATAAAACAGAGGCGAGATTGTACCCAATTCTGCGTCCCGGGTCAGCCGGACGTTTTGTCATGAAAACCCGGGAGCTGGTCGTCGAGGTTACTAAGGGAAGCGAGCGAGACCAGACGGTCACTGACACCGGCGAAGACCAGGGCGCTGCCCCGGGCAGCAGCATGGCGCTGCCAGCAAAGCAACAGCGACAATACAACGCTGTTGGCGGCCCCCATGGCCGAGAGATCCACCGTCAGGTTGCCCGCGACAGAAGCAATCAGTGCCTCGCCCTCCTTGCGAACGGCGAGCACATTGAGCGGGTCAATGGTCCCGCTCACCGTCAGGGTGTTCCCCGCCAGAGCTACCCGGGCCGGGGCCTGGGTCATGATTTGTCGACTTCGTCTTCGAGTTTCAATGACTCGATCGCATCACTCCAGCCATCGATTACCGCCTGCACCTGACCACGATTCTGCTCCATCTCCTGGGCAAAGCGATCACGGAAGGCGAGACCGATATTGATGCCTTCCACGATGACGTTCTCCATCATCCAGCGATCTTCACTTTTCCTGTACATGGAATATGTGACCGGGTAGCGGTTGCCGCTTGCAGTCTGCACCTCCATTTCAACCGTGGCACGATCGCTGTTGCTGGCATTGATTTCCGCGCCCTTGACCGTGATGCTGAAATCGTCAGCGCTGACCAATGCCTGGGCGTAACTGTCAAACATGCTGCGCTTGAACTTGACGACAAATTCGTCGCGCTGCTCCGGTGAGGCCTGGCGGGCGTAGCGCCCCATCACTCGAGCGGCAATACGGCGGAAATCGACGAATTCCCGCAGCTCCTCGTCCATGCTGACGTAGAACGCTTCGGGATCGCGCTCATACAAGCCTTTTTCTTCGTTGAGCTTGTCAACCAGACGCTGGGTGTTTTCATCGACGTACTGGATCAGCTCCTGCTCTTGCTGGGCCTGGGCCTGTGCCGGAAGCGCCAGCGCCGCCATCACAAAGGTGACAAACAGCATACTGCGTCTGATCAAAACCATGGTCTTCTCCTGTAACATGTCAGTTCCTTTTGTCCCTTTCTCCCGCGTCTACCGAACTACTTGCCCGATGCAAAGTTGGTGATCAGGCGCTCGAGATTCATCGCCGACTGGGTTGAATAAAATGTGTCGCCCGCGTTGAGAGAGTCCATATCCCCGCCGATCGAGATATCAATGTACTGCTCTCCAAGCAGACCGGATGTACGTATTACTGCGGAACTGTCTGCGGGAATGTTGTCCACATTCGCATCTATCGTCAGCTCCACTCTCGCCTGAAACGTGTCTCTGTCCAGGGTGACACTTTTCACCGAACCCACGGTGACCCCGGCCATGGCCACTTTACCCCGCGGAGTAATACCCCCCACGTCATTGAAATTGGCATACAGGGTATACGTGTCGGCGTCGCTTTTCGGTGACAGACCGCTGACCTGCAGCGCCAGAAACATCAGCGCGGCCAGTCCCGCGATAATAAACAGACCTGTGACGATTTCAGTGGTTCTCTGGGCCATTTCCTGCTCCTGCTAAACGCTGTTGAATTCCACAACCGATCCCGCTGCTCATGCTTTTTCAGAAGTCTCCGAACATGACAGCCGTCAGCACGAAGTCCAGACCCAACACGGCCAGAGACGAATAGACAACGGTTTTGGTGGTGGCCGAACTGATCCCCGCTGACGTGGGCACACAGTCATAGCCCTGGAACACCGCAATCCAGGAGAACACGAAGCCGAACACCACGGTTTTGATCACCCCGTTGAGCACGTCCTGGGTGAAGCTCACCGAAGACTGCATATTACCCCAGAATGACCCTTCAAAGACCCCCAACCATTCAACACCCACCAACATGCCACCCCAGATCCCCACCACCGAGAAGATGGCCGCCAGTATCGGCATGGCAATAAACCCGGCCCATAGCCGGGGTGCAATCACCCGCCGCAACGGATCCACGCCCATCATTTCCATGCTGGACAACTGCTCAGTGGCTTTCATCAGACCAATTTCGGCGGTCAGCGCCGATCCTGCGCGCCCGGCGAACAGCAGGGCGGTCACCACCGGCCCCAGCTCGCGCACCAGAGTGAGCGCAATCATTTGTCCGATCGCCGCCTCGGAGCCGTAGTCACTGAGTATGGTATAACCCTGAAGCCCCAGCACCATGCCGATGAACAGGCCGGATACCACAACAATGGCCAGCGACAGCACACCTACGGAATACAGCTGGCGAACGAGCAGCGGGAAACCCACAGAGGGGCGTGACACACCGGTCAGTACGCCAGCGAGAAAACGCCCTGCCCGCCCTACAGTGGCAACCACATCCAGACCCACGCGGCCGAGCGAGGCAATACGATCCATCATGCCGAACCTCCTCCGAGTCCCCAGTCCACTCCGGCATCATCTGCCGGGTAGTGGAATGGCACCGGGCCGTCCGGGTGACCGTTGAGAAACTGCTGCACCCGCTCGGAGGGGTGCTGTCTGAGCTCCTCAGGGGTGCCCTCACCGATAATCTGGCCATCGGCAACGATACAGGCGTAATGACAAATACTGAGGGACTCCGGCACATCGTGTGACACCAGAACGCTGGTCAGACCCATCGACAGGTTCAGGTCCCGGATAAGCTTGACCAGAACCCCCATGGCAATGGGGTCCTGGCCGGCGAACGGCTCGTCGTACATGATCAGTTCCGGATCGAGCGCGATACTGCGGGCCAGGGCCACCCGGCGGGTCATGCCACCGGAAAGCTCGGCCGGCATCAGACGCCGCGCGCCGCGCAGCCCCACCGCCTCGAGCTTCATCAGCACGATGTCGCGGATCATGTCCTCCGGCAGCGCCGTGTGCACGCGCAGCGGGAAGGCGACGTTCTCGAACACGCTCAGGTCGGTAAACAGCGCGCCGCTCTGGAACAGCATGCCCATTTTTTCCCGCAGCGTGTACAGCGCCTTACGCTTGAGCTGGGGCACCGACTCCCCGGCCACCACAATGGAGCCGGAATCCGGCCGGAGCTGGCCGCCGATCAGCCGCAGTAACGTGGTCTTACCGGTGCCGCTGGGACCCATGATGGCGGTAATCTTGCCACGGGGGATGTCCAGGCTGACACCATCGAAGATGCGTCGGCCCGAGCGGCTGAAAACCACGTCCCGCAGGGTTATGTAGGCGCCTGAATCCATAAACAGTCCCTTTCAATGTGCGCTAACATTATGCGAAGCCGCCGTGAAGCTCAATCTGCACACGGCAAAATGTCCTGATGGCAATGATCAGATTCCCTGAACAAAAGCCCCGTAGCGACGGGAAGTGATATACTCCCGCCAATTGACCAAGCCCCTGTGGCGACAAGGCCCTGAGACGACGAAACCCTACGATGACAGAGTGCAAGCCGGAACCAGCATGAGCAACAGCAACAAGCCCACAGCCGACATCGAGCAGAAATACCGGGACGCAGCCATCCGCGCCATCGACATTGAGAAAGACGCCATCGCCGCGCTTTCGGATCGCATCGATGACGATTTCGTGCGGGCCTGCGAGGTGATCATGGCCTGCAAGGGTCGTGTGGTGGTGACCGGCATGGGCAAGTCCGGTCACATCGGCAACAAGATTGCCGCCACCCTCGCCAGCACGGGCACACCGTCTTTCTTTGTACACCCGGGCGAAGCCAGCCACGGCGACCTGGGCATGATTACCGGTCAGGACGTGGTGCTGGCCATCTCCAACAGCGGTAACACCAGTGAGGTGGTAACCATCCTGCCGCTGCTGCGCCGCATGGGCGCGCCGCTGATCAGCATGACTGGCAATGCGGACTCCACCCTGGCCAAAGAGGCCGTTGCCAACCTGGATGTCAGTGTTGCACTGGAAGCCTGCCCGCTCGGCCTGGCGCCCACCTCCAGCACCACCGCAACCCTGGTCATGGGCGATGCCCTGGCCGTGGCACTGCTGGAAGCGCGAGGCTTCAGCGCCGAGGACTTCGCCTTCTCGCACCCCGGCGGCAGCCTTGGCCGGCGATTGTTGTTGCGGGTTTCCGACATCATGCACACCGGCGACCGGATTCCCCGGGTGACCGGCGACACGACCCTCAGCGGCGCCCTGCTCGAGATTTCCCGCAAAGGGCTGGGCATGACCACTATTGTGGACGACGCAGGTGAGCTGACCGGGGTGTTCACCGATGGCGATCTGCGCCGCACGCTGGATAAATCCATCGACGTGCACACCACCCCGATCCGCGACGTGATGACCCACAACGGCAAAACCATTCCGGCCGATCACCTGGCCGCGGAAGCCCTGAACATCATGGAAGAGCTGAAGATCAACGCGCTGCCGGTCACCGATGCAGACGGCCAACTGGTCGGCGCCATCAACATGCACGACCTGCTGCGCGCAGGCGTCATCTGAGGTGCCCGGCATGACCGAATCCCTGCGTCCGCAATGGCCCGCCAGAATACTGAAAAAAGCCGCCAACATCCGCCTGCTGGCACTCGACGTCGACGGCATCATGACCGACGGCAAGCTGTTTTTCAGTGCCAACGGCGATGAACTCAAAGGCTTCAACATCCTCGACGGCCTCGGCCTCAAACAGGTGATGGCCGCCGGCATTACCGTGGCGGTGATCACCGGGCGCTCGTCTCCCCTGACCCTGAAGCGGATGACCGACCTGGGCATCCCCCACCTGATGCAGGGGCGCGAAGACAAGCAAATCGCACTGCAGGAACTGGCGGACACCCTGAGTATAGAGGCGGAGGCCATTGCTTATATGGGTGACGATCTGCCCGACCTGCCCGCCATTCGCTTTGCCGGCCTCGGCATCACCGTGCCCAACGGCTACTGGCTGGTGCGGGAGCAGGCCGATGTGTGCACCCTGGCCGCGGGCGGCAGCGGCGCGGTCAGAGAAGCCTGTGACCTGCTACTGACAGCCATCGGCGAGCTTGAAAGCACCCTTGCGCTCTACACCCGGGCCAATTGAGGATAATGCCGGCATGAACCGCAATCTCGTCTCCGCCATGATGCTCGCCAACCATCCGATGCTGCGGGCGTTTGCGCTTGCCTGTACGGTTGTGGCCCTGATTACCCTGATGTGGCAGAGTGACGAACCCGATCAACCGATCGATGCGGCAGCCCTTCGCGGCCAGTCGGAACCCGACGGCTTCGTGGTCAACGGTCGTTATCTGTCATTCGACGATACCGGCAAGCTGACCGTGCGCTTCGAAAGCCCGCGCATCGAACAGTTTGAGGCCGACAATCTGGCCACCATGGAGTCGCCACGGGCGCAACTGTTCACCGAAGGCGAGGCCGAACCCTGGCGACTGAGCGCGAATTCAGGCGTTCTGGAGGACAATAACGACCTGCTGGAACTGGAGGGGGACGTGCATGTCATTCGCAACACGGAGGGCGGCCGCAAGGTGACGCTGACCACCACGCGACTGACGCTGGATAACGGCAGCCGCACGGTCTATACCGACGCACCGGTGGAGCTGACCGATGCCTTCAGTGTGACCCGGGCAATCGGCATGAAGGGCTGGCTGGATGACCGCATACTCGAACTCGACTCACAAGTGGAAGGACGCTATGAGCCTGGCCAACAAGCCAAACCGTAAACTCATCGCCACGCTGGCAGCGCTGCTGTTTGCCGGCTCCGCCGCGGCGTTCAATCTGGATTCCGATGTGCCCATTACCGTCAATGCGGATAACGCCCGGCTCGACGACGGCAAGGGCATTGCCACCTACACCGGCGACGTGGTGATGACCCAGGGCGAGACCGAACTGACCGCTGACCGGGTAGTGCTCTACCGGGATGAGACCGGCCTGCAGCGCATCGAAGCCACCGGCCAGCCTGCGCACTACCGGCAGCCCGCCACCGAGGGCCAGGGCAAGACCGACGCCCGGGCGCTGAACATCACCTACTCGGCACCCGAGAGCCGGCTGACCTTTGAAAAAGAGGCGGTTATCGAACAGAACGACAACCTGTTCCGGGGCGACATCATTCATTATGATAGCGTCGAACGCGTGGTCACCGCCGAAGGTGCCGCGAATGACAACAACGGTGGTGGCCGTGTCGAAATGGTAATTCAGCCACGCAGCCGACAGAACCAACAGGATTCGGATGGCAGTTCTCAGGGCCAGTAACCTGGCAAAAAGCTACAAGCAGAAAAAAGTGGTCATTGATGTGTCCCTGGAGATCCGCAGCGGCGAGATTGTCGGGCTGCTGGGCCCCAACGGTGCCGGAAAAACCACCTGCTTCTACATGATTGTCGGACTGGTGCCGGCGGACCATGGCCGCATCACCATCGACAGCCAGGACATCACGCCCCTGCCCATGCATGGCCGCGCCCGCAAGGGTATCGGCTATCTGCCCCAGGAAGCGTCGGTATTCCGCAAGCTGACTGTGCGCGACAACATCATGGCGATCCTGGAAACCCGCAAGGATCTCAGCAAGGCCGACCGCGATGCCAAGCTGGAAGAACTGCTGGAAGAATTCCACATCACCCACATTCGTGACAGCGTCGGCATGGCGCTCTCCGGGGGCGAGCGGCGGCGGGTGGAAATCGCCCGCGCGCTGGCCATGGAGCCGGCGTTCATCCTGCTGGACGAACCCTTTGCCGGGGTCGACCCGATCTCGGTCAGCGACATCAAGCAGATCATCCGGCACTTGCGCGACAAGGGCATTGGCGTGCTGATTACTGATCACAATGTGCGGGAAACCCTCGACATCTGCGAAAATGCCTACATTGTCTCCGGCGGCCACATCATCGCCTCAGGCAATTCCAGCGAGATTCTCGCCAATCAACAAGTGAAAGAAGTGTACCTCGGCAATGAGTTCCGGCTCTGATGGCACACTGGCCCCAATTGTCATGAACAAGACAAGCAAGTACACTCGGCAAAGAACTTGCTTGTTCTGGCAAGTAACCAGCATACATAGAATTTTTTGCAACCAGACAAAAGGCCGGTGCGATCGGGTGACGGATTCTGAACCATGGTTATGAAAGCGTCATTACAGCTGAAAATGGGTCAGAGCCTGACCATGACGCCGCAATTGCAGCAGGCGATCAGGCTTCTGCAGCTGTCAACGCTGGACCTCCAACAGGAGATCCAGCAGGCACTGGACTCCAACCCCATGCTCGAGACTCCGGAAGACGACGACGCCCCGGAGGCTAGTGACGACGCGCGGGACACCGAGGCCGAGCAGGCCCAGGTGGAGGAAACCGCGGCTGCCGCCGAATCCGCGAGCGACTGGGACGAAACCGAGAACGGCCCCGACTGGGCATCCGAGAACGACATTCCCGACAACATTCCGGACGACCTGCCGGTCGACACCGCCTGGGATGACATCTACCAGTCTGCCCCCGCGCCGGCCTCTCGTAACGACGACGAGAACGACAGCGATTTCGAAACCCGCAACTCCCCTGCGGAAACCCTCCAGGATCACCTGGAGTGGCAACTGAACCTCACGCCCCTGAGCGAGCGGGACCAGGCCATTGCCCACGCCCTGATGGATGCGGTGGACGAGCGTGGTTATCTGACCTCGCCCATTGAAGAGATTCACTCCGGGCTGCTGGACGAAACCGAAGACGACCCACTGGAGCTCGACGAAGTCGAAGCAGTGCTGCATCGCCTGCAGCACTTCGACCCACCGGGCGTGTTTGCCCGTGATTTGCAGGAGTGCCTGCTGATCCAGCTCAACCAGTTGCCGCCCGAGACGCCCTGGCTGTCGCAGGCGCGCCTGGTCATCACCCATTACATCAATCTGCTGGGCAACCGTGACTACGCGCAACTGCTGCGCCGCAGCCGCCTCAAGGAAGACCAGCTGCGGGATGTACTGGCGCTGATCACCGGCCTGAACCCACGGCCGGGAGATTCCGTGGATCGGGCAGAGCCGGATTACGTCATCCCCGACGTGATCGTGCGCAAGCACAATGAGCGCTGGCGCGTGGAGCTGAACCCGGAGATCGCCCCCCGCATCCGCGTCAACGCCAGTTACGCCTCGCTGATCAAACGCGCCGACAGTAGCGCGGATAACACCTACCTGCGCGACCAGCTGCAGGAAGCCAAGTGGTTCATCAAGAGCCTGCAGAGCCGCAACGAGACACTGCTGAAAGTCGCCACGCGGATTGTGGAGCACCAACAGGGCTTCCTCGATCAGGGCGAGGAATTCATGAAGCCGCTGATTCTGTCCGACATCGCCCAGGCGGTGGAGATGCATGAGTCCACCATCTCCCGGGTCACCACCCAGAAGTACATGCACACCCCCCGCGGCATCTTCGAGCTGAAGTACTTTTTCTCCAGCCACGTCAGCACCGACGAGGGCGGAGAGTGTTCCTCCACCGCAATCCGTGCCATGATCAGGAAACTGATTGCGGCAGAAACTCCGAAAAAGCCATTGAGCGATAGCAAAATTGCAGCCATGCTAGGAGAACAGGGCATCAAGGTAGCCAGGCGGACAGTAGCCAAATATCGTGAGGCGATGCACATTCCGCCATCCAACGAGAGAAAGCGGCTGGTTTGACCCGACAGGATCCGCCGGCGGGATGTTCGCCGGCACACCGTCAGCCCCCTATCCGGGGCGGGCACGATGACAACAGGAGACGCCTATGCAACTCAACATTTCAGGCCACCATGTAGAATTGACTCCCTCCCTGAAAGAATACGTGTCAGGCAAGTTTGAAAAGCTCGAGCGCCACTTCGATCACATCAGCAACTGCCAGGTCACACTGGAAGTTGAGAAGGTGCGTCAGCTTGCGGAGGCAACCCTCCACGTCATTGGTGGTGAGATTCACGCAAAGGCAGAGAATGAGGATATGTACGCCGCTATCGATGCACTGGTCGATAAGCTGGACCGCCAGATCCTCAAGCACAAGGAAAAGAACGTTGATCGCATGCACGGTAACGGCGCCCGCTAGGGCATTGCTTTACCAGCACTCAACCTAATCGAGCTGCGGCATGACACACGTGCCGCAGCCTTTTTTTTACGGAAACCTTCACGGAACTACAGTCGATCCATGAGCGACACGTCCCTGACTATCGAAACCATTCTTTCCCCGGAGCTGACCCTGTGCCGGGTGGCCGCGTCCAGCAAGAAGCGGGTTCTGGAGTTCATTGCAGAGCTTGTGAACCAGCAGGACGCCACACTCAGCGAAACGCAGATTTTCAACAATCTGATATCCCGGGAAAGGCTTGGCAGCACTGGTATCGGCCAGGGCATTGCCATCCCGCACTGTCGCCTTGAAGGGCTTGATCGGGTGATCGGCGTGCTGCTGACCCTCGAGGACGGGGTGAGCTTTGACGCCATCGACAATCAGCCGGTGGACCTGGTCTTTGCCCTCATCGTTCCGAAGGAGGACACCAGCGAGCACCTCGAACTGCTCAGCCAGATGGCGGAAAAGTTCAATGACCGGAATTTCTGTGATCAGCTGCGGCAGTGTAGCGATGCCCCGGCGCTCTTCAGCCGGATGACCCAAAGCAGCGACTGACCATATTCCAGCAGAGGCAACAGGCGATGAAACTGATCATAGTCAGTGGCAGGTCCGGCTCCGGGAAGAGTACGGCGTTACATGTCCTTGAGGACCTGGGCTTTTACTGCATCGATAACCTGCCCATCGGCCTGCTGTTTCCGCTGACCACAGAGGCAACCAACCACAGTACGTCACCGGGCCGGCTGCGGAAAATGGCCGTCAGTATCGACGCCCGCAACCTTGCCGGTGAGCTGTCAAATTTCGAGACCATCTACCGCCAGCTTCAGGAAACCGGCGTTACCGTTGAGATCATCTACCTCGACGCTGATGAACAATCCCTGCTCCAGCGCTTTCACGCCACCCGGCGCAAGCATCCGTTGAGCGATGACAAAACATCGCTGCGGGAAGCGATTGGCAACGAGAAAAAACTGCTGGAGCCGCTATCGAAACTGGCGGATCTCTACGTCGACACCACCGGCCTGTCCATGTACGAACTCAGGGACATGGTCAAGCAGCGTATTGTTGGCCGCAAGGATCAGGAACTGGCGCTGCTGTTCCAGTCGTTCGGCTTCAAGCACGGCGTGCCCCTGGACTCGGATTACGTCTTTGACGTGCGCTGCCTGCCGAACCCCTACTGGGACACAAGCCTGCGACAGTTTGTGGGCACTGACCAACCGGTTATCGATTTTCTCGAGAAAGAACCGCTGACCCGCAAAATGGTGGACGACCTCACCGGCTTCCTGGAGAACTGGCTGCCCTCGTTCGCAGACAGCAATCGCAGCTACATGACCATCTCCATCGGATGCACCGGGGGCCAGCATCGTTCGGTGTACGTGTGCGAGCAGATTGGCCGGTATTTCCGCACCCGGTACAACAACGTCCAGGTTCGGCACAGCGAGCTGCCTCACCTGCAGAACCGCGAGCAAGCCTGATCCATCATGATTCGTCGCACCGTCACCATCATCAACAAGCTGGGCCTTCATGCGCGGGCCACCGCCAAGCTGGTCGCCACCGCCTCGGCCTATCAGAGCACCGTGAGAATCAGCGGCAAAGGCCGGGAGGTGGACGCCAAGAACATCATGCAGGTGATGATGCTGGCGGCGAGCAAGGGCACCGAGGTGGAGCTGATGGCAGAAGGCCCGGACGAAGAGGCTGCCATCGACGCACTGATCGAGCTCATCAACGATTACTTTGGCGAGGGTGAGTAGCGCCCGGTCGCCTGCGACATTCACCTACAACTCTTCCTCACCTGTGGCGCCTAACTCCGCTATAATGCGAAGGTTTTCTGACTGTGGGTGACTCATGACCGATATTCTGGAAAAAAGCCAGGCCCGCCAGCGCCTTCGCTCCCTCAGCGAAGCGCTGGACAGTGGTGCGCTGAAACAGGTTGCCCGCATCCTGAATGGCGGCCTGAGCCCCAGCGATATCGCCCACCTGCTGGAATCATCGCCGCCGCGCCAGCGTGCACTGTTGTGGAACCTGGTCGACAAGCAGCTGGAAGGCGAGGTTCTCCAGTACCTCAATGACGACATCCGGGGCTACTTTCTCAGTCAGCTGAACGCCCAGGAACTGGCCGACATCATCGAGGATTTCGAATCCGACGATCTCGCCGACTTGCTGCAGCAGCTGCCGGACACGGTTATCCAGGAAGTGCTGGATACCATGGACGAGCAGGACCGGCAACGGGTGGAGGAAGTACTCGCCTACCCGGAAGACACCGCCGGCGGCCTGATGAACACCGACACCATCACGGTGCGGCCCGACATCAGCATTGACGTGGTACTGCGTTATCTTCGCCGCCACCGCAACCTGCCACCGATGACCGACAGCCTGATCGTGGTCAGCCGCCGGGACGAATTCATCGGCATGCTGCCGATCACCAAGATGCTGGTGTCGAACCCGGCCTCGACGGTCCGGGAGGTAATGGATACCGACATCGAGCCGATTCCGGTCACCCTGTCCGACACCAAGGTGGCTACCCTGTTCGAACGTTACGACCTGATCTCCGCACCGGTGGTCAATGACGAGGGCCACCTGCTCGGGCGCATCACCATCGATGACGTGGTGGATGTTATCCGTGAGGACGCCGACCACTCCCTGATGAGCATGGCCGGTCTGGACGAGGACGAAGACACCTTCGCTCCGATTCTGAAAACCACGCGGCGCCGTGCGGTGTGGCTGGGCATCAACCTGCTCACCGCATTCACCGCCTCTGCGGTTATTGGTCTGTTTGAGGAAACCATCGCCAAGGTGGTGGCGCTGGCCGTGTTGATGCCGATTGTCGCCAGCATGGGCGGCATCGCCGGCAGCCAGACCCTGACCCTGGTTATCCGCGGCATGGCCGTTGGGCAGATCAGCGGCGCGAACGTGGGCTGGCTGCTCAACCGGGAGTTTGTCGCGGGCATTCTCAACGGTCTGTTGTGGGCCGTTGTGGTGGCGACCGCCGCTACCCTCTGGTTCCAGGACTATCTGATCGGCGCCATCATTGCGGCGGCTCTGGTCATCAACCTGGTAGCAGCCGCGCTGGTCGGCACCGTGCTGCCGCTGTTTCTCAAATCACGCAACATCGACCCTGCCCTAGCAGGCAGCGTGATCCTGACCACGGTGACCGATGTGGTAGGCTTCATGTCTTTCCTCGGCCTGGCCACCCTGTTTTACGCATAGGCAATACCATGACTGATCATGACAACGACGGTCCCGAATACCTCGGGCCCAGCAAATCCCAGCTCAAGCGGGAATCCCACGCGCTCCAGGACATCGGCAAGCGCATGCTCGAACTGAGCAACGATCAACTCGACACGCTGACCATCAGCGACACCTTGCGGGCAGCCATTGAGGAATCCCGACGGATACGACAGAACGAGGCGAAGCGCCGGCATCTGCAGTACATTGGCAAGGTCATCCGCCAGGAAGACGACCCCGAGGGTCTGAGACGTGCCATCGATGCCTTTGACGCCGGCAGCGAAGAGCACACCCGCCGCCACCACCTGGCAGAGCGTTGGCGTGACCGGATGATCAGCGAAGGTGATCCGGCGGTAGGGGAATTTCTCGATTACTGTCCGGGCGCCGACGTACAGCACCTCCGTAACCTTGCCCGTAATGCCCGGAAAGATGTAGAGAAGCAGAAAAACACCGGACAGGCGAAGAAGCTTTTTCGCTATCTGCGGGAATGCATTGACGAGGTCTCGTAACTCGTCCGACCGGCATCAGCCGCGGGTCAGGCGCCGATGTTCCCACACCGGCATGCGGCTGCGCACGTTGTTGAGGTGATCGGTGTCGAGCCCGGCGGTGATCACCCCCGGCCCTTCATCAATTTCTGAAACCACTTTGCCCCAGGGGTCGCAGATCAGACTGTGGCCGTAGGTACGACGGCGCTCGCTGTTCTGCCCGCCCTGCCCGGCGGCCACCACCCAGACCTGATTCTCGATGGCACGGGCACGGATCAGCGCATGCCAGTGGGCATCGCCGGTTTGCCAGGTGAATGCACTGGGCAGACACACCCAGTCAACGCCCTGCTCGCGCAGGGCCCGGAACAGCTCCGGGAACCTCAGGTCGTAACAGACCGCCAGCCCCAGCAGCCCGGCCGGCGTCGGCACGGCCACCAGCGCATCACCGGGCTCGAACGTGTCGGACTCGCGATACTGTCCATGGGCGTCTTCCACCGTGGCATCAAACAGGTGGATCTTGTCGTAGCGGGCCACCTCCCGCCCCTGATCGTCAAACACCAGGCAACTGGCTCTTGCCCGCCCCTCGATCATGGAACCGTCAGGACGATTTCCCAGCGGCAGGGAGCCCCCCACAATCCACAGGCCGAGACGTTGCGCCTGCTCTGCCAGGAAGCGACGGATCACCGGCCCGGACGAGACTTCCTGCTGGCCGCACGCCACCATCTGCGAGGTCGCCAACACCGCAAAGTTCTCCGGCAACACCGCCACCCTGGCACCCATCTTCGCCGCTTCCGACAACAGTCGTCCGGCCTCGGCGAGATTCGCCTGCAGGTCGTGGGTACTCACCATCTGTATCGCGGCCACGATCTGATTGGATGAATTCGTCATCAGCAGACTCCCCATAGTGTGTTCCACTGGCCCGAGGTGAACCTGCGTCGGGTTTTCGGTGGCGGTGAGTAACCTCGGGCTCGTCCCAGCTGCCGGTTACACTATAAGTCGCACTGGTCAGTTTGCTCAACGGGTCACCGAGGATTTTATCCAGCACGAACAAGGCCCCACCGATCGGCGCACCGGCCCCCATCAGCAACGCGGCCAGTGGCAGGTTCTGGGTCAGCGGCAGCACCACCACCAACTGCATGTCGAGGGTCTCCTCAGCCATGCTGGTAGTACCGGACAGGCGGAAAGCGCCCGAGGGACCGACCACTTGCAACTCCGGGTCCCAGGTCAGCAACCCCCGGGTAATCACCGCTTTGCCGGAGATGGCGTCGAACGCCACGCCCGCCTCATAAAGATCCGAGAAATCCAGCTGCAAGCGGCGCCAGAGCGTGTCCGAGTTCAGAAGATTGAACACCCGGAAAAGCTGGGCGGTGTTGTTGCGCTCCAGAATCACACCATCATCAAGTCGCAGACTCACGGAACCGCTCAACTCTTCAAGCATGAAACCGTTGGGGCGTCCGGGCCAATCCAGATCCAGTTGAAGCGCGGTTTTTTCATTGCGAAGCGGTATTTCAGAGCCGAACAGGTTGCCAAGATCCGCGAGCGTTCCGCCGTTGATCTCCCCGACAAATCGGGTGGTTTCACGGTCGCCGGCAATGCTCCAGATCATTTCACCGGCGAGGCTCAGGGAGTTGAGCTGACCTTCGATGTTCTCCACCTGCAAGCGGTAGGGTTGCGGGCGCAGCAGGAATGACCAGGCACCCAGTGCCTCGTCGTTGAGCGTCAATTGCGCGATGCGCACGTCGAGGTCCGGCCACTCGCCAATCTCGAGATTGCGGAAGGCTTCCAACTGCTCGTCGATACTCAGTTGTTCAGATTCCGGGTCGCCGGAGTCGTCGCCATCACGGAACAGGTGCAGGCTCTCGAAGTCTGCCGTGATAGCCTCGTCACCCTCAGGCAATACGACCCTGCCGACCGCCCTGTCCGACTGGGTATTGATCACCCACCGGTCACCCAGATCACTGGCGGATATCTCGATGTCGGTCAGCAGCTGACGGCCCAGACAGAGCAGGCTGATACTGATAGCGAGACCGCTGTCACTTCGCAACATATCCAGCGCCAGCCGGTTTTCCCAGGTCGCCGCGATACCGACACCGCTCTCACGTGCCGGGTCGATGGCGATGCTCAGCGGCGCTTCCTCTTCGGCGGTTTTGGCCAGCGGCTCCGGCCAGTTCACCGACACACCTTTCAGATTGGAGCGCAGTGTGACAATCGGAGTGCGATCCTCACCCACATCCAGCGTGGCGGTGTAAGTGGTGGCCCCCGCAATGCCACGGTTTTCCATGCCTTCGTAGCCACTGCGGCGAAACAGACCGGGGAAACTGACTTGCCCCCGTTGCTGGATCGTCAGGGCGTCTCCGGCGCTGCCTTGCCGGAACGACACGGCCACCGGATCGCCCAGGAACTGTGCCCGCAAGGGCTCACTGGAAAAGCCTGTGCGAGTGCTGTAACGAAGCTGTCCTGCAACCTGTTCCCAGACCAGCCCTGCGGCGGCATACGTGATCTCACCGTTGTCCGTGCCAACGGTGGCCTCTATCTGCGGTTGAGTGTCGGCAGACTCTGATCCCAGTGGCAATGCCAGAACCAGATCCAGTGTGTAATCGCCATCAATACCGACACTGTCTCCCGCACCACCGGCCATTTCCCCCAGCGGACTGTTCTGCAGCCAGTAGGCCACGGCGGAGCCCGGCACACCGGCTTTGGCATCCACTTCCAGAGACAGGCGGTCATCGACCGGGTTGACCCGGACCTCACTGGGCGACAGCGTCAACTGGCCGGTACTGCCTTCCTCCAGGCTGACGCGAGTGCGGCCACCGTGTATGAACACCTCGCCACGGGCATTTTCCACCGCAGGCCAACGCTCATCGTAGCGCACACTGGCGTTGTCAAAGCGGTAACGCATGGATGATACGAACGAGCCCTTCGGGGCATCACGATCAATCTGGCCATGACCGTAATAAGCGCCTTCGGTAATGTCCGCCTGTGAGATGGCCGTGGTCAGCCACTGGTAAAGCTCCGGATTGACCACTTTGACCGGCACAAAATCCCCGAGCATGTCCGCCCTGCCATCACGAACCCCCACCCGCAAACTGAGGTTATCCTCGCCAGCACGATCCATCCTAAGATCAAAGGCGCCACCCAGGGACGTCTGATCGCCATAGGCCATTTCCAGGCTGTCGGACCAGACCCGGGTGATGTCGCCATCCAATTGCCAACCCACTTTGCCCTGAAAACGGGACAGCAGCCAGTCTTGACCGAACAGTTGCGGAAAGCCCAGCGTCATGTCCCGGCTGTCGGCGTCGACATAACCATGGCGCGCCGTCATCAGCAGCTGTCCGTTCAGTCCGCGCACGCCGGGAGCACCGCGATGGGCCGCCACACTGACATCATCCAGCACCGCTGACAGATGGAAGCCGTCATCCGTGTCGTCAGCCAGACGGAACCGGAGATCGTCAAGTTCCCCACCCGGCTGATAATTCTCCAGAGCGTCACGGGCGACAGCCGGCAACAGCCCGACACCGGTAAACACCCGGCTGATGGGACTCAGGGGAACGTCATCGGCGATAATATCGATACCGCCTTCCAATTGCAGAATCCGCAGGCTGAACGGGGAAACCTCGACACCATCCCAGGTCCATTCAAGGTTGGTCAGATGGATTTCACCGGCGCCGGCCAGGCTCTCCAGATCCACCGGGCTCGCCTCCGTCAACGCCGTCTCACTGCGCCGCCAGCCGAAACGGGTACGGATGTTTTCCAGCGGCGCCAGCGATTGACTGCCTACGCCGAGTTGCAGGTAGGGCGTTTCCACGGTGCCCGTCGCCTGCTCCAGTCGACCGTCGCGGAAGGTCAGCCAGGCCTCGCCGCCCAGATCAAAGCCCTCGACCCGGATATCACGCCAGGCGTATTCGTCAATCAGCCCGTCGAACAGCCGCCCGGAATTCACATTCACGTAGAGCTGGCCGTTGAACCCTCCTCGGAAAAAGCGTTGCCCCAGCAGGCTGAAACTGGCGAGTTGCTGCGTGGTACCGGCCTGCATGGCACGGCCGGAGGCCTGGAAGAGCCCGCGGCGATAGACCAGATTCAGCTGTGGTATGTCGACGTAGCGGATTTTGCCGTTGTTGTCCCGAATCCCCAGGTTCACCCGGGTGATTCGCACACTGGGGTCTGACAACCAGGCTCCGGCCAGATCCAGCCACTTTTTCAGGTCGTCGGTCACCGGCTCCGGCAGATCTGCACCCTCAACCGACACCTCACCCGCCACGGTCTGGTTCAGCGTGACTTCGAGACCGTCCGCCTCGAAGTCCGCGAATACGATGCGCAGCCGGAAGAGCGAAGCCAGGGTATCCAGGCGGATGCGCAAGTGCTGGAGGGATCCGACAACCTCTCCTTCCGGCTCGCTGCGGACACTCACATTGCGGGCGTCAATCGATGGGTCTAGCCAGTTCCAGCTGGAACTGAGGGCGCCGATGGAGATCTCGTGCCCGAGCTCGTCAGAGAGCCGGTTCTCGATATCGGTGTGGAAGTTATCAATGTTCTGGGTCAGTTGTCGGCCGATGCCGGCGTACAGTGCCAGCAGCACCAGAGCCGCCAGCAACAGCCACCACACCAGGCCGGCCAGCCTGGATGCCAGCCGGACCGGGGTGCTCTCCGGATCCTGTTCGTTGCTCATGGCTGCCTACAAAAGAACCACGTCATACTGTTCCTGACTGTAGAAGGGCTCTACCTGGAAGCGGATGGTTTTCTCTATGAAGGTTTCCAGATCCGCGACGTTGTCGGACTCCTCATCCAGCAGCCGGTCCACCACACTCTGGGAGGCCATCACCAGATAGCTCTCGGCGTCATAGGCGCGGTTGACCCGCAAGATCTCGCGAAACACCTCATAGCAGACGGTCTCACTGGTTTTGAGGAAACCGCGGCCGTCGCGAATCGGACAGGGCTCGCACAATACCTGGCCCAGGCTCTCGGTGGTGCGCTTGCGGGTCATCTCCACCAGGCCCAATTCCGACACGCCGGTGATCTTGGTTTTGGCGTGGTCCCGCTCCAGCATTTTCTCGAGCATGCGGTGCACCTGGCGCTGGTGCTCCGGATCTTCCATGTCGATAAAATCGATAATGATGATGCCACCGAGGTTGCGCAGCCTCAGCTGCCGGCTGATGGCCCGGGCCGCCCCGAGGTTGGTCTTGAAGATGGTCTCTTCCAGATTGCGATGCCCGACAAACGCCCCAGTGTTGATATCAATGGTGGTCATCGCTTCGGTCTGGTCGATGATCACGTAGCCGCCGGATTTCAGCTGCACTTTGCGGCTCAGCGCCTTCTGGATCTCGTCCTCAACGGAGTAGAGATCGAAAATCGGGCGTTCGCCCGGGTAATACTCCACCTTCTCCGAGAACTCGGTAACAAACTCGTCCACGAACTCCATAACCCGTTGGTAGCTCTCACGGCTGTCGATGCGGACCTTCTCGGTCTGGGGGCGGATCAGATCACGGATGGTGCGGATAAACAGCGGCAGATCCTGATACACCACCGCTGGCGCCTGCACCCGGGAAATCCGTTCGTGGATTGAATGGCTCAACCGGTGCAGGTAGTTCATGTCACCGATCAGGTCATCGGAGGCCGCGGCTTCGGCGGCGGTGCGAATGATGTAGCCACCCTGCACCTCGGTCTCCGCGGCAGCGGCCGTCTCGACAACGGATTTCAGCCGGGCGCGTTCATTTTCGTCTTCAATTCGCTGGGAGATGCCAATATGGCTGGTACCGGGCATGAACACCAGATAACGCGACGGGATCGACAGCTGGGTTGTCAGCCGTGCGCCCTTGGTTCCGATCGGATCCTTGGTGACCTGCACCACCAGGGACTGACCTTCGCGCAGCAGGGTGCGGATGTCGGGGACCACTTTGGGGGTGTCGTTGCCCTCTTCGGAGGACTGACCGTTGACCACGTCGGACGCGTGAATGAACGCCGCCCGTTCCAGGCCAATATCCACGAACGCCGCTTCCATGCCGGGCAATACCCGGACCACTTTGCCCTTGTAGATGTTACCAACGATGCCCTTGCGACTGGTGCGCTCGATGTAGGCTTCCTGCAACATGCCGTTTTCGACAAGCGCCACCCGCGTTTCGACCGGGGTTACGTTGATCAGTATCTCTTCGCTCATTGTGGTTCCTTTGCAATTGATGCGAGCCAGACCCTGTGGGCTCGTCAGTGCCAGGCTTTCCAGACCGGGTGTCCCGCCCGTGACAGCAGCTCGGCCGTTTCCTGGAGCGGCAACCCCACTACGGAACTGTAACTGCCGCAAATCTCCCTCACAAAAATACCACCAAGTCCCTGAATTCCATAACTTCCCGCCTTGTCCATTGGTTCACCGCTGGCCACATAGGCACGAATTTCCTCGTCAGAGAGTGCGCGAAAGGTCACATCGGTGGTGACTACGCAGGCCTCACAGCCCCCGGCCGACGCCAGCGCAACGGCGGTCATCACCTGATGCGTTTGCGCAGACAGCCGCGTCAGCGTTGCAACCGCCTCGGTCGCGTCCGCCGGTTTGCCAAGAACCTCACCATCCAGAACCACCGTGGTATCGGAGCCTAGGACCAGCTGGCCGGAACCGGCAACGCCGGCCAACGCTTTTTCACGGGCCAGGCGCTCAACATAGGCAAGCGGGCTTTCACCGGCCCGCACCGTTTCATCAATGTCGACCGGTCGGGTCACCAAGGGCAGGCCGATCTGCGTCAGCAGCTCAGCGCGTCTTGGGGAAGCGGATCACCGCACGAGGGTCTGCATGGAGAGGTCCTACCCCAGTTTACGATTGAGGTTATCCAGCAGAACGCAGACCACAGGCCATACCAGGGCGCTGGTCAGAGCTGGCCATAAATAGCTGAATCCGGCATCTTCCCCGCCCAGCATCTGCTTGATGAAGTGCACCAGCATCTGGTTGATACCCAGCAGCAGAAACACCATCAGGCACTGCTGGGGCATGGGGTACATGCGCAGCCGCTGATGAATCGTCAGCACCAGAAAGGCAATCAGGGCCATCGCCAGACCGTTGACGCCCAGCGGTGTTGCCTCCAGCACATCCAGCGACAGGCCCAGGCACCAGGCCAGCAGAATGCCGAACTGGGCGGGTGCCCGGAAGGTCCAGTAAAACACCATCAGCCCCAGCCATTCCGGGCGGAACTCGAACCAGCCAATGGGGAACAGTGAAATGCTCAGCACCAGCGAGAGAACGACACTCAAGGCAAAGACCGGATAACTGATTACCGATAACATCAGCGCACCTCGTCCGGGTCGGTTTCAATACCGACGTTAACGGCAGGCTCGTCCTGGCCATGCTCATTGCCGTCCTCGTCTTCCTCGCCATCTGGCGGGAACACCACAAGCACCAGTCGGCTCTGATTGAGCCGGGCTTTCGGTGTGGCCTCAATGTTCACGAAAGGTTCACCGGATTCCTTGGTGATGTTTTCCACTTCCGCCACCGGGTAACCTTTCGGGAAACGCCCGCCGAGTCCGGAACTGACCAGCAGATCCCCCTCGCGGATGTCGGCGGTGTCCGGCACGTGAACCAGTTCCAGCGCGTTGATATCGCCATTGCCAAGAAGAATCGCGCGCAGACCGTTTCGCACCACCTCAACCGGTACCGCGTGACTGCTGTCGGATACCAGCAAGACCCGCGAGGTGAAGCTGCTAGTCTGCTGTACCTGCCCCATCAGACCGTGGGCGTCCAGAATCGCCTGACCGACGGTGACACCGTCGCGGCTGCCTTTGTTGATAATGACTTCGTGAGAGAACGGATCCGGCGACACGCCAACGATCTCACCAACGATGACGCGGTCATCGAGAACCTCCGAAGAATTCATCAGCCGGCGGAGTTCGTTGTTTTCCGAGGCCAGCGCGGCGTATTTCAGCGCCCGACGTTCGAGAATCAGCAATCGGGCGTTGAGGTCTTCGTTTTCGGCGAGCAGGTCGTCCCGGGTGGTAAACAGGCCCTCTATCCAGTTCTGCAGCTCGTAGGGGGCATTGCCAAACCAGTGAACCGGCGCCAAGCCGGTGCCGATCACGCTGCGAACGGAGGTCAGCTTGTCGAAACGGGCATCCGCCACGATCAGCACCGCGGAGAGCACGATCACCAGCAACAGGCGCAGGCCGGGCACGGGGCCTTGAACAAAGATGGTTTTAATGGCTGCTACCCCCGCCATTATTGACCAGGCAGATACGACGACCGCCGCAGCGGAGATCCACTTGCGGCGGTCGGGGGCGGAGGTGCCCTGGCCGGAGTAGCGTCAGGCGTAATGCCAGTACCACGGTTTTACCCCTCCTGGGAGAACATTCCAATTCCGCCACGATCAATCACTTCCAGTGCCTTGCCGCCGCCGCGGGCGACGCAGGTTAGCGGATCTTCAGCGATGATCACCGGCAGCCCGGTTTCTTCGCTGATCAGCTTGTCCAGCCCGCGCAGCAAGGCGCCACCACCGGTCAGCACAATACCGCGCTCGGCGATGTCAGAGGCGAGTTCCGGCGGGGACTGTTCCAGTGCGCTCTTTACGGTCTGAACGATCTGGGCCAGAGATTCCTGCAGGGCGTCGAGGATTTCCTCACTGTTCAGGGTGAAGGCCCGGGGAACGCCTTCCGCGAGGTTGCGGCCGCGCACGTCGATTTCACGGATTTCGAGACCTTCGTAGGCGCAGCCGATCTCGTGCTTGATGCGCTCGGCGGTGGAATCACCGATCAGGCTGCCATAATTGCGGCGCACGTAAGTGACGATGGCTTCGTCAAACTTGTCACCGCCGACCCGCACGGATTCCGCGTAGACAATGCCGTTCAGGGAAATGATGGCGATTTCGGTGGTACCACCGCCGATGTCCACGATCATGGAGCCGCTGGCTTCCTCGACCGGCAGGCCGGCACCGATAGCGGCGGCCATGGGCTCTTCAATGAGGAACACTTCACGGGCACCGGCACCAAGGGCCGACTCGCGGATGGCCTTGCGCTCCACCTGGGTGGACTTGCTCGGCACGCACACCAGTACGCGCGGGCTCGGTGTAATAAAGCTGTTCTCATGCACCTTGTGAATAAAGTGCTGGAGCATTTTCTCGGTGACCACGAAATCTGCGATCACGCCGTCTTTCATCGGGCGGATGGCAGTGATGTTGCCCGGGGTACGTCCCAGCATGCGCTTGGCTTCGGCGCCGACTGCAGCCACCATTTTCTGGGAACCGCTGGTACGAATGGCCACAACAGAGGGCTCATTCAGCACAATTCCGCGCTCGCGCACGTAAATAAGGGTGTTGGCGGTGCCCAGGTCGATGGACAGGTCGCTTGAGAATAAACCTCGGAGTCTTTTGATCAACATTCGTGTAGTTTCAACCTGAGAGTTGCAGTCGCAGAAAAGATGCGGCAACTTTAGCAGTGAGCACCCCTGCAGGCAAGGCACGATCGGGCCCTGAGCCTGTCAGTTAACACTTTGCCACAAAAACCTACACCCTCCCGCTGATGTCGGAATCTGTTACCATATCGCCTTTATTTTGACTGTCGGTGCATGAGCCGCCGGGAATAACCTTTCCGAAACACGCTGTGAATACGTCCCTGTACGCTTGGGCTCCGCCATCCCTGGCTCCGCACAGTTTCGGAAAGGTTATTCCCGGCAGCTCCCCAACTCTGAGTTGCGCTCAACTTAAGTTACTGAAATTTCACCTACCCTGGGAGGCAATGTGACCATTTCCCGCAAGGACATTGAGAAAGTCGCCGTGCTCGCCCGCATTCGCGTGGACGAAGAGCAGGTTTCGGCGCTTGAGAAAGATCTGGGTAATATCCTGGACCTGGTCGATCAGCTGGCCGCAGCGGACACCGCCAACGTCGAGCCCCTGGCTCACCCGCTGGATGCAGTGCAGCGCCTGCGCGCAGACGAGGTAACCGAAACCGATCAACGGGAGGCCTTCCAGGCCATAGCGCCGGCGACCGAGAACGGTCTGTACCTTGTACCTCGGGTCATAGAGTAAGCAACGACAACTGAGTGATCGGACGAACAGCGACTCAAGCAGGACGTAACATGCATAACAAATCGGTAGCAGAGCTCTCCCGGGAGCTGGAAAGCGGCAAGGTTTCCAGTGTGGAGCTCACCCAGCAGTTTCTTGACCGCATCAAGCGCGAAGACGGTCAGATCAACAGCTTTATTACGGTCACCGAAGAGCAAGCCCTGGCGGACGCCAAGGCGGCGGATGAACAGCGTGCGGCTGGCAAGGCCACACCCTGGACCGGGGTGCCGTTTGCCCACAAGGACATTTTCTGTACCAACGGCGTGCGCACCACCTGCGGCTCGAAGATGCTCGAGAACTTCGTTCCGCCCTACGACGCCACGGTCACGGAGAGCTTCCGTAACGCCGGTGCCGTGTGCCTGGGCAAGACCAACATGGATGAATTCGCCATGGGCTCGTCTACAGAGTCCAGCTACTTTGGCGCAACCACCAACCCCTGGGGCCTGAGCCAGGGCGACAAGCGGGTTCCGGGTGGTTCTTCCGGCGGTTCTGCCGCGGCGGTAGCGGCGCGACTGGTGCCCGCGGCAACGGCAACGGACACCGGTGGCTCCATCCGCCAGCCGGCAGCATTGTGTGGCATTACCGGCCTGAAGCCCACCTACGGCCGCGTTTCCCGTTACGGCATGATTGCCTTTGCCTCCAGCCTGGATCAGGGCGGCACCATGGCGCGCACCGCGGAAGACAACGCGCTGATGCTGAATGTGATGGCGGGCTTTGATCCGAAGGATTCTACCTCGGTGGATCGGGAGGTGCCGGATTACACCGCCACTCTGAATGAGCCGTTGAAAGGGCTGCGCATCGGGCTGCCGAAAGAGTATTTCAGCGACCAGCTGAGCCCGGCGATGGAGCAACAGGTTCGCAACGCGGTAAAGGAGTACGAAAAGCTCGGTGCGACGGTGAAAGAAGTGTCGTTGCCGAACGCCAAACTGGCCATTGCCGCCTATTACGTGATCGCGCCGGCGGAAGCCTCCGCCAACTTGTCCCGGTTTGATGGCGCCCGCTATGGCTACCGCTGTGCCGATCCGAAAGACCTGATGGATATGTACACCCGTACCCGTGCCGAAGGCTTTGGCGCCGAGGTGAAGCGGCGGATTCTGGTGGGCACCTACGCCCTGTCCGCCGGTTACTTCGATGCATACTACCTCAAGGCACAGAAGGTTCGCCGCCTGATCCAGCAGGATTTCATCAATGCCTTCAAGGAGGTGGACGTGCTGATGAGCCCGACCACGCCATCTCCGGCCTTCGTTCAGGGCGAGAAGACCAATGATCCGGTCACCATGTACCTGGAAGACGTGTTCACCATCGCCGTCAATCTGGCGGGCGTGCCGGCCATGTCGGTGCCGGCCGGCTTTGTGGATGGCTTGCCGGTGGGACTGCAGATGATCGGGGATTACTTCTCCGAAGCTCGTCTGCTGAATGCCGCCCACAAGTTCCAGCAGGTGACCGACTGGCACCAGCGTGAAGCGCAATAAGCCCGAGACAGGAGAATGAGTATGCAGTGGGACATTGTGATCGGGCTGGAAATCCACGTTCAGCTCGCCACCCAGACCAAGATTTTTTCCGGCTCCAGCACCGCCTACGGCGCCGAGCCCAACACCCAGGCCAGTGCCGTTGATCTGGCGATGCCGGGCACCTTGCCGGTGCCGAACGAGCAGGCATTCCGTTACGCAGTGATGTTCGGCCTGGCGGTCAATGCTGAAATCGAGCGTCGCTCGGTGTTCGAGCGCAAGAACTACTTCTATCCGGACCTGCCCAAGGGCTACCAGACCACTCAGTTGGAGCGCCCCATTGTCGGCCCCGGCTACGTGGACCTGGATCTGGCCGGTGGCAGGACCAAGCGCGTGCGCATTCACCACGCGCACCTGGAAGAAGACGCCGGCAAGTCCCTGCACGAAGACTTTCACGGCATGACCGGCATCGACCTGAACCGCGCCGGCACCCCGCTGATCGAGGTGGTCACCGAGCCGGACATGACCGACGCGGAAGAAGCGGTGGCGTTTGCCAAGAAGCTGCACGGCATCGTGACCTCGCTGGGCATCTGCGATGGCGACATGTCCCAGGGCTCCATGCGCTTTGATGTGAACATCTCACTAAAACCCAAGGGCTCCGACACCCTGGGCACCCGCACCGAGACCAAGAACCTGAACTCGTTCCGCTTCATGGAGCAGGCCATCGCCCACGAGGTGGAGCGGCAGATGGACATTCTCGAAGACGGCGGCACCATCGTGCAGGAAACCCGCCTGTACAATGGCGACCGGGACGAGTCCCGCTCCATGCGGACCAAGGAAGAAGCCAACGATTACCGTTACTTCCCCTGCCCCGACCTTCTGCCGGTGGAAATCGACGAATCGTTCATCGAAGAGGCCCGCAACAGCCTTCCGGAACTGCCGGACGCCCGCAAAGCGCGCTTCATGGAGCAGTACGGCCTGAACGACTACGACGCTGGCCTGCTCAGCGGCGACTCGAAACTGGCCGCATTCTTCGAAGAAGCCGCCAGCCAGGGCAAAGATGCGAAGCTGGTCGCCAACTGGATCCAGGGCGCATTCTCTTCCCGCCTCAATGCGGAAGAGAAATCCGTTGCCGACTCCCCCATCACCGGCGCCCAATTGGGCGACCTGGTTGTGCGGATTGCCGACAATACCATCTCATCCGCTGGCGCGAAGAAGGTCTTTGAGGCGCTGTGGACCGGCGAGAACGACAGCGTCGATGCCATCATCGATGCCAAGGGGCTAAAGCAGGTCTCTGACACTGGTGCCCTGGAAGCCATGGTGGATGAGGTTCTAGCCGGTATGCCGGATCAGGTGGCGCAGTATCAGAACGAGGAAGACCCGAAGAAGCGCAAGAAGATGCTTGGTG
>JAEPMM010000267.1 GCA_017643965.1 Marinobacter sp. | reverse complement strand
TTTTACCGACATACCTTGGGTACTGGACGATGAGAACAGCTTCCGGTCTACCGCCACCGAAGCGCTTCCGGATATGAGGGGGCAACTTGGCCGGCTGTTTGCCATGGGTGCTGACGCCTGGAACCTCAGCAAGCGACTGCCGCTGCTGCGCCAGGTTGAGGGCGCCTCTCTCAACGGCCAGACCGGCATTCTCACCATGACTCCGCAAGGCAGCATTCATCGTGAGCAGCTGTGGGCGCGCTTCCGCAGCGGCACACCGGAATTGCTGACCGCCATGCCCGAGGAGGACACCTCCGGCTCGGAGTAATTGTTCACCGATACAGACAGGCTTCACCGCAGGATTTTCCCGCCATGGATGGCAAACCCGACAGTAACACCATTGGCGCCCACACTGAGGCGGTGGCTGCCCGCTACCTGCAGAGTCGCGGGGTCACCATTATCGAGCGCAATGTCTTCAATCGCGGCGGCGAGATCGACCTTATCGGCCGTGATGGCGACACGCTGGTGTTTTTCGAGGTCCGTTTTCGAGGCGCCGGCAGCCTGACCTGCGGAGCGGAGTCCATTACCTATGGCAAACAGCGAAAACTGGTCAAAGCGGCCTCGTTCTACCTTCACCGCCACGGGTTATGGAACAGCCCGAGTCGCATCGACGTCGTTGCAATCGCACCGGGTGATGTTAAAAAATACCGGATACAATGGATCAAAAATGCTATTCAGGCGTGAAAATGACCGACACTGAACAAGAAATCAATCAATGGTTTGCCGCTCATATGGAGCTCACGGCCCAGGCCGCCAGCACAACCGCACCGGCCATTGAACAAGCCTCCACAG
This sequence comes from Marinobacter sp., assembly GCA_017643965.1. Taxonomy (GTDB): domain Bacteria; phylum Pseudomonadota; class Gammaproteobacteria; order Pseudomonadales; family Oleiphilaceae; genus Marinobacter. Next base: position 4,202 of record JAEPMM010000267.1, on the reverse strand, counting down.
CTTTCGTGAACACCCTGCTCAACGACGGCAAGATCATCACCTGCGCCAACGGTAACGCCAACATCCTGGCCCAGTACTTCTGTACCGCACTGCTCAACCGATTTGACCACGACCGACCAGCACTCCCGGCCATTAACCTGGGCGCGGACGCAACCACTTACTCCGCCATCTGCCGCGACAACCGTTTCAACGATACGTTTTCACGGCCTGTTCGCGCCATCGGCAAGCCCGGCGACCTGCTGTTCGTGATTGTCGATGACGGCCACAAGGCCAATCTGATCCAGGCCATCCAGGCCGCTCATGACCGTGAGATGAACGTGGTTGTACTGAGCGCCAAGGAAAAGTCCGACATCACCTCATTGCTGCATCCGGAGGATCACGAGATTGCTCTGGACAACCTGGCACCAACCGCGGCCGCCCCGCTGATGCTGGTCATCATCAATGCGCTGTGCGGTCTGATTGACAGCACACTGTTTGGCGGATAACAAAAAAGCCAGCGTATCGCTGGCTTTTGCTGCTGCATCCGGGGCTTATCGGTCGTTTATTTAACGACCTTGAGCGTCGGCCGGCCGGAGGGGCGCTCCCCCTGACTCTGACCACTGCCCGAATCCTTACTGCCGTCGTCGTCGGGATCCGGAGAACCGGGCTCACTTCCGAACACCATGCCTTCGCCATTTTCCTTGGCATAGATCGCCATCACCGCCTGCAAAGGTATGAAAACCTGCATGGGGACGCCGCCGAAACGCGCGCTGAACTCCAGCGCGCCGTTTCCGATCACCAGGCTTCGCACCGCACCCGGGCTGATGTTCAGCACGATCTGGCCGTTGGCAACGTGCTCGGTGGGCACCTGAACGCCCTGTACGCCCGCATCAACCACGATGTACGGCGTGCAGTCGTTGTCGAGAACCCACTCGTTGAATGCCCTGACCAGATAGGGACGACTGGATGTCATGGTCACTTTACTATCAGGCACTGACTTTCTCCTGACCCGCGCTCAGACCCTGCATGGCTGCCTCAGCTACGGATATCTTCTTCGAGATCGGACAGGCTTGCCTTGAAACCTTCCCGACTGAAAATGCTGTCCATGTACTTCTGCAGAGGCTTGGCCTGCTTGTCATCCAGATCAATGCCCAGGGCCGGCAAACGCCAGAGAATGGGCGCAATGCAGCAGTCCACAATGGTGAATTCCTCTGACAGGAAGAACGGCATTTCGCCGAACAGTGGCGCGGTGGCCAGCAGACTTTCCCGCAACTCCTTACGCGCTGTGTCAGACGCCTTGGCATTCGGTTGGGCCAGAATCTGGTCAACCAGGCCACACCAGTCTTTCTGAATACGATGAATCATCAGGCGGCTGTTGGCCCGGGCCACCGGGTACACCGGCAACAGCGGGGGATGGGGAAACCGCTCGTCCAGGTATTCCATCATTATGTTGGGCTCGTACAGCACCAGATCACGATCCACCAGGGTAGGCAGGGCATTGTACGGGTTCAGATCGGCCAACTCGGCCGGCGGGTTATCCGGATCAACATCAACGATATCAACCGTCACGCCCTTTTCCGCAAGCACAATACGCACACGATGGCTGTAATGACTGGCCGGGTCCGAGAAAAACGTCATTGATGACCGCTTGGTCACAACGCCCATAGAACTACCTCACGAGTAAACAAAACAGAATGATCCTGAAAACGCAAAAATCCAGCGGGCCGGTGATAACCCGCTGGAGCTCAGGACCGGAGATTATACCTGAAATCTCAGTGTACGTCCTTCCAGTACTCACGATTGAGCAGATAGGCGAAGACGAAGAAGATCGCGACAAAGATCAGAACAAAGATCCCCATGCGCTCACGCTCCACTTTCACCGGGTCGCCCATGTAAGACAGGAAGTTGGTCAGGTCGTACATCGCCCGATCAAAATCCGCGGCCGACATGCTGCCTTCGATCGCATACTCGGGACACGCGTCCGCGTTGTTGACGTTACCACTGAGCGGATCGACGCTCGCGCCTTTTCCGATTCGCGGCTCAACCGCGCACAGTCCCTGCATATCGACGAGCACATGGGGCATGCCCACGTTCTCGAACACCACATTGTTGACACCCAGCGGCCGGGTGTCGTCCTTGTAGAAGGCACGCAGGTAGGAGTAGATCCAGCTTTCGCCGCGCAGGCGCGATTCCAACGTCAGATCCGGTGGCGGCGCACCGAACCAGTCCGCAGACTGGTCCTTGCTCATGGAAACTTTCATCAGCTCACCGATCTTGGCACCGGTGAAAATCAGGTTTTCCTCATAGAGCGCTGCCGGAATCTCAAGATCGTCGGAGACGCGCTTGTACCGGGCGTACTCCATTGAGTGACAGCCCATGCAGTAGTTGGTGAACAGAGCCGCACCGCGCTGCAGGGATTCCTTGTTGGTATGATCCGGCTCCATGGTATCCAGCGGGATAGAGGCACCGGCTGCCAGCCCGAGAGCCGGCAGGATTGCGATGAAAAGACCAAAAATCAGCTTTCTCATTATCCTGTGACCCTCTCTGGAACTGGCTTGGTTTTCTCCATGCGCGTGTAGAACGGCATGAGAATGAAGTAGAGGAAGTACAGCGTCGTCAGAATCTGGGCGACGATGGTGCGACCTTCCGTTGCCGGAACAATACCGAGATAGCCGAGGATCACGAAGCTCACCACGAAGATGGCGAGTGCGCTCTTGCTGATCCAGCCCTTGTAGCGCATGGAGCGTACCGGACTCTTGTCGAGCCAGGGCAGAACAAACAGGATCGCAATGGCTGCGCCCATGACCACCACACCCCAGAATTTCGCATCAAGCCCGAACAGGTCGACCGTAACCGCACGCAACATGGCGTAGAACGGCGTGAAATACCAGACCGGGGCGATGTGATCCGGCGTTTTCAGTGCGTTAGCCGGTTCGAAGTTGGGCTTCTCGAGGAACAGTCCGCCCATCTCGGGGAAGAAGAACACTACAATAAAGAAGATGAAGAAGAATACCCCGACGCCCAGCAGGTCGTGCACGGTGTAGTAGGGGTGGAAGGGAATGCCATCCTTCGGGATGCCGTTCTCGTCCTTGTTCTTCTTGATGTCGATACCGTCGGGGTTGTTCGAGCCCACTTCGTGAAGCGCCAGGATATGCAGAACCACGAGGCCCAGCAGCACGATCGGCAAAGCCACCACGTGAAGCGCAAAGAAGCGGTTCAGGGTGATGCCGGAGATCAGGTAATCACCACGGATCCACAGGGAGAGGTCTTCACCAATCACCGGAATGGCGCCGAACAGGTTGACGATAACCTGCGCACCCCAGTAGGACATCTGACCCCACGGCAACAGGTAACCCATGAACGCTTCGGCCATCAGCACCAGATAGATCAGCATGCCGAAGATCCAGATCAGCTCACGGGGCTTCTGATAAGAGCCGTACATCAGGCCACGGAACATGTGGAGATACACCACCACAAAGAACGCAGAGGCACCGGTAGAGTGCAGATACCGCAGCAACCAGCCCCATTCCACATCACGCATGATGTACTCTACCGACGCGAATGCACCCTCGGCAGACGGGTTGTAGCTCATGGTCAGCCAGATACCGGTAATCAGCTGATTCACCAGCACCAGCATCGCCAGTGAGCCGAAGAAGTACCACATGTTGAAGTTTTTCGGCGCATAGTACTTGCCGACGTGCTTGTTCCAGGCGTCAACAATGGGAAGACGCTCGTCAATCCAGGATACTAACTTTTGCATTACGCTGCCCCCTCCGGATCAAGTCCGACGGTCAGAGTATTATCGTCATCGAAACGATACGGAGGAATCTCCAGGTTCTGAGGCGCCGGCTGGTTTGCGTATACACGTCCTGACAGGTCGTAACGGGAACCGTGACACGCACAGTAGAAACCACCCAGCCAGTTTTCGCCCAAATCGGCAGGCGCAACTTCCGGACGGAACTGCGGCGAGCATCCCAGGTGGGTGCAAATGCCCACAAGCACCACGTACTCTTCTTTTACAGAACGATGGATGCCTTCGATGTAGGCTGGCTGTGCGGCCCCCTCTGACTGGGGATCCTTCACCCGATCATTGAGCTTCTCGATGTTCTCGAGCATTTCCGGGGTACGGCGGACAATCCACACCGGCTTGCCCCGCCATTCAACGGTCATCTGCTGACCCGGTTCCAGTTTGCTGACATTAGCGGTAACCGGCGCACCAGCTG
>JAEPMM010000222.1 GCA_017643965.1 Marinobacter sp. | reverse complement strand
GACGATTTCGACGATGACGAGAACGAAACCAAAGACAGCGGATTCAATTTTGACCTGGGTGCCGCCTATTCGTTCGGCGAGCAGAACGAGTGGAATGCCGGCGCGGTGGTTCGCAACGTGATCCCGATGGACCTCGACTCCGTCAGTGGCCGGGAGATGACACTGGATCCCATGGTAACGGCCGCCATCGCCTACCGGGGTACTTTCCATGTGGTGACTGCGGAGCTGGACCTGACCAAACGGGAAGCGTTCGGTTACGAGGATGATACTCAATGGCTGGCGGTCGGCGCTGAATTCGATGCATTCCGCTACGCCCAGCTGCGTGCCGGTATCCGGCAGAACCTGGCCAGCAACGACAATAACGACGGCATAGAAGAGAAAACCCAGCTCACCGCCGGTATCGGTCTGTCACCCTTTGGCGCTCGCCTCGACATCGGCATGTTGTTCAGCGATGCGGAGGTCGGCGCTGCTATCGAACTGGGCGCGGCGTTCTGACACAACGCGGCCGGTTTGCCTCGGCCGCGCCCAGCGCCGATAATCCACCGGACATTTCCCGTACTGGAGCATTGCCGGGCATATGGATATCTATCTGGTGGGCGGCGCGGTCCGCGATGAACTTCTCGGTCTCGAGGTAAAAGACCGGGATTGGGTGGTGGTAGGCGCGACGCCGGACGACATGCTCAAACGCGGTTTCAAGCAGGTGGGTGCTGACTTCCCGGTCTTCCTGCACCCCGCGACCCGTCAAGAGTACGCCCTGGCCCGCACCGAACGGAAAGCGGGTCGGGGCTATCATGGTTTTACGGTGTACAGCGCGCCTGACGTCACGCTCGAAGACGACCTGCGCCGCCGCGACCTGACCATCAATGCCATGGCTCGCACCGAAGCCAGCACCCTGGTGGATCCCTTCAACGGCCGGGCCGACCTCGACGCCCGGAAGCTGCGGCACGTGTCCGCTGCGTTCGCCGAGGACCCGCTGCGCATACTGCGCACCGCGCGCTTTGCCGCACGCCTTGCGCCGATGGGGTTCCGGGTGGCGGATGACACCATGGCGCTAATGAAGCAGGTGGTGGCGGACGATGAAGTCAGCCATCTGGTCGCCGAGCGGGTCTGGCAGGAAATCCAGCGCGCCCTCCATGAAAACGAGCCCGGCACCTTCTTTCAGGTACTGCAGGACTGCAACGCCCTAGCGGTACTGATCCCGGAGCTCGCCCCCAGAGACACCTTCAAGGCGGCACTGACGTCCCTTCGCTGCGCCTGCGACAGCAGCGATGACACCGACACCCGTTTTGCGGCGCTGCTCTCTCCCCTGCCGGTAGACGACACCCGGGCCCGCGCGCGCGCCCTCAAAGCCCCCAACGACTGCCAGGATCTGGCCAGACTGACCAGCCAGCTTTGTCACACCCTTCTGCGACAGGACACTGCCGGTGTGGATGAGAGCACCTTGCTGGGCATTCTCGACGACACCGACGCATGGCGACGCCCGGAGCGGTTCCAACGATTGCTCACGGCACTGTGCTGCGCCCTGCCTCCGGAGATTCATGACCTGATCCGGTTGCTCAAGGCAAGCGAACGGGCCGCCACCGGCGTCGAGGCCAGGGCGTTGCTGGCGCAGGGATTCAAGGGCAAGGCGCTGGGTGAAGCAATCCGGCAGGAACGCCTGCAACGTATAGCCAAGCTGATTCAACAACCGCAGGCCTGAGCCATGACCACTCCCCCCGTTGTCCTCATCACCGGCGCTGCCCATCGTCTTGGCGCCCGCACCGCCGAAGTCATGCACGGCCGTGGCTGGAATGTGGTGGTCCACTACCGCTCCCGCGGTGAGCAGGCGCAAGCGCTGGCCGACCGGCTTAACGTCGAACGTCCGGACTCTGCAACGACGGTGCAGGCGGATCTGAGCGAGCCCGAGCAGGTCACCGCTCTGGCCGGCGCGGCAACATCCGTCTGGGGCCGGCTGGATGGCCTGGTCAACAACGCCTCGGTGTTCTACCCCAACCCCACCGAAGCCGCGACCCAGGAAGACTGGCACACCATTATGGGCGCCAACCTGCAGGCGCCCTTCTTCCTCGGCCAGGCCTGCCTGACGGCGCTGCGTGAAACCGGCGGGGCTATTATCAACCTCATCGACATCTACAGCGAAAAGCCCCTGGCCGACCACCCGCTTTACTGCAGCAGCAAAGCCGGCCTCGCTGCCCTCACCCGCTCCTGGGCCAGGGATCTGGCGCCGGCGATTCGCGTCAACGGCGTTTCCCCTGGCGCCATCCTTTGGCCGGAGGGCGAAGGCGAAGTGGATGAAACTCACCAGCAGTCGATTCTGGCCAGAACCCCATTGGCCAGAACCGGAAATCCCGACGATATTGCCGGCACCATTGCCTTCCTGATGTGTGATGCACCGTTTATTACCGGCCAGGTTATCGCCGTGGACGGTGGCCGCAGTTTGAACATGTAGTACCAGGTTCGAACGAGCGGAGGCGGGGCAGGCTTTCCAAAACCGTGCGGAGCCATGGATGGCGGAGCCGAGCGTACATGGACGTATTCACAGCGTGTTTTGGAAAGCCTGCCCCGCCTCCGCGCCACCTCCGAACTTTAGTAGCTTTGGTCGCCTTCCAGCTTTCCGATACAATGAATGCATCATTTACTCCCCGGCGCGAGGAGACCAAATCCCCGCGCAATCAGAACCGGAGAAAAACTATGCGTGATGTCGTCATTGTTGCCGCCAAACGGACCGCCGTGGGCAGTTTCGGCGGGGGCCTGTCGAGCCTGCGGGCCGACCAGCTCGGCTCGGCGGTGATCAAGGCCTTGCTAGAGGAAACCGGCATTCCGGCCGGGCAGATCAACGAGATTGTCCTCGGCCAGGTACTCACGGCGGGCTGTGGCCAGAACCCGGCGCGCCAGGCGGCCATCAACGCCGGCGTGCCCGCTTCCGTGCCCGCCATGACCATCAACAAGGTCTGCGGTTCGGGCCTGAAAGCGGTGCATATGGCGGTGCAGGCGATTCGCTCCGGCGATGCCGAGCTGATGATTGCCGGCGGCCAGGAGAGCATGAGCCAGGCGCCCCACGTGTTGCCGAACAGCCGCAACGGTCAGCGCATGGGCGACTGGAACATGGTGGACACCATGATCAAGGATGGCCTGTGGGATGCCTTCAACGATTACCACATGGGCGTGACCGCCGAGAACATTGTCGACAAATACGGCATCAGCCGGGAAGAGCAGGATGAGTTTGCGGCGGCCTCACAGCAGAAGGCCGTGGCCGCCCGCAGTGCCGGCTATTTTGACGGTCAGATTGTGCCGGTCAGCATTCCACAGCGTAAAGGCGACCCGCTGGTGGTCGACAAAGACGAGAACCCCCGTGACGGCGTCACCGCCGATGGCCTGGGAAAACTGCGCCCGGCGTTCAAGAAAGACGGCACGGTGACGGCGGGTAACGCGTCGTCCCTCAACGATGGCGCCGCCGCGGTGATCGTGTGCAGTGCTGATAAGGCAAAAGAGCTGGGGCTGACACCGCTGGCGACGATCAGGGCCCACGCCAACGCCGGCGTCGACCCCACCATCATGGGCACCGGCCCGATTCCGGCGAGCCGTCGCTGCCTGCAACTGGCAGGCTGGAGCGTGGATGATCTGGATCTGATCGAGGCCAACGAAGCCTTCGCGGCCCAGGCCATTTCGGTGAACCGCGAGCTTGGCTGGGACACCAACAAGGTCAACGTCAACGGGGGTGCGATCGCCATCGGCCACCCCATCGGCGCGTCCGGCTGTCGCATTCTGGTCACCCTGCTGCACGAGATGCAGCGTCGCGATGCCAGCAAGGGCCTGGCCACTCTCTGCATTGGCGGCGGCATGGGCGTGGCCCTTGCGGTTGAGCGCTGATTCCATGCTGCATGTGGTGCTGTACGAGCCGGAGATTCCACCCAATACCGGGAATATCATCCGGCTGTGCGCCAATACCGGGTGCCGGCTGCATCTGATTGAACCGCTGGGGTTTAACCTGGAAGACAAGCAGATGCGGCGGGCGGGGCTGGACTACAGCGAATACGCCACGGTGACCGTGCACAAGGATTACCAGGCTTTTCTGGACAGCGAACAACCAACAAGACTGTTCGGATTGACCACCAAAGGCAGCCAGCCCTATCACGAGACGGCGTTTCAGCAGGGGGACTACCTGATGTTCGGCCCGGAAACCCGGGGCCTGCCCGCCGCCGTGCGGGAATCGCTGCCCGCCAACCAGCGCCTGCGGGTGCCGATGCGCCCCCAGAGCCGCAGCCTGAACCTGTCCAATACCGCCGCCCTGGTGGTGTACGAGGCGTGGCGGCAACTGGGGTTTGACGGTGCCGTCTGACCGCCCCGGCAGAATCGTCAGCGGCAGACTCCAGACATAAAAAAACCGGCATTCGCCGGTTTTTTTATGGGCAACTCATGGGGAAGACCCTCAGTGAGTCTGCTCCTCTTTTGCTTCACCTGCGCCTTCTTCCTGCTTGCGCTTGAGCGCCTGGGCATAGATGGCGTCAAAGTTCACCGGTGCCAGCATCAGGGCCGGGAAGCTGCCCTTGTTGACGACGCCGTCGATGGCCTCACGGGCATACGGGAACAGGATGGTCGGGCAGTAAGCACCGAGCATCTGACCCAGCTGCGGGCCTTCAATGCCCTGCAGCAGGAACACACCGGCCTGCTGGATCTCGACGATGTATGCCACCTTCTCACCCATCTTGGCGGTCACGGTCAGGGACAACACCACCTCATACTGGTTGTCGCTCACCTTGTTGTGGGAGGTGTTCAGGTCCAGGTTCACCTGCGGCTTCCACTGCTCCTGGAAGACCACTGGCGAATTGGGGGATTCGAAGGACAGATCCTTCACATAAATACGCTGCAGCGCGAATTGCGGCTGGTTCTGGTTTTCGCTGCCGGCGGCGCCTTGCTGATTCTCAGCCATGTTCAATCCTTCTCGTATTATTCAGTGTTTTACTTCTTGACCAGAGGAAGGTTACTGCTTTTCCAGTCCGCAATGCCACCATTGAGGCGGACCACGTTCTCATATCCCTCAGCTTTCAGCTGCTTGACCGCCATCGCGGAATGCTGGCCCATCTTGTCGGCGACAATGATCTGCTTGTCCTTGAACTTCTTCAGTTCATTGGCGCGGCCTTTGATGGCGTTCAGCGGGATATTGACCGAACCGGTAATGCGGCCTTCCGTGAAGTCTTTGCGATCACGGATATCCACCACCACGGCTTCGTCACGGTTGATCAGACTTACCGCACCCTGCGCTGAGATCTTCTGCCCGCCACGACGGGACTCCAGCACCAGAATCGCCAGCAGGAAAGCAACGAACAGCGACACCAGAATGTAGTGGTTGACGGCAAATTCAATAAACCTGTCCATGAAAACACCCAGTTAATTAGTTTGGCGGGATTATACACACCCAGCTCCGGTGACAGAAGGCAGACCTACGTGGCCTGACGGAATGAAAACGGTTAGAATCTGCCCTTCTCTTTACAAACTTCAAAACCATACCGGATCAAGTGATGACTGCGACGCGTAAGCCGACTGCACTGATTATTCTGGACGGCTGGGGGCACCGCGACCCAGCCGACGACAATGCCATCAGCAACGCCAACGCGCCCTTCTGGGACAAGCTCTGGCAGCAACAGCCGAAAACCCTGATCAACACCTCCGGTATGTTTGTGGGGCTGCCCCAGGGCCAGATGGGCAACTCCGAGGTGGGTCACATGAACCTGGGTGCGGGCCGCGTGGTTTATCAGAGCCTGACCCGCATCGACAAAGACGTTGAAGACGGCACTTTCGCAAAAAACCCGACACTGTGCGCCGCTATCGACAAAGCCGTGCGACCAATGATAGTCAACATATT
>JAEPMM010000003.1 GCA_017643965.1 Marinobacter sp. | reverse complement strand
CCGGAATATCGCGGCCAAGATGGCGGCGGAGGCCATAGATGGCCTCGCAGCCGGTGCGTTCGTTGTCGGGGTGGTAGTCCGCCAGAATCACCGCCGGAGGCGCATCCAGGCCGGCGACCGCTCGCAGCGCCTGCGTCTCGTCAGGCGCTGTGGTCACGGAACAGCCCCAGCGCTCGAGCAGCAACTGCATGCTTTCAAGCACGGCTGGCTCGTTATCAATGACCATCACGCGAGCACCACCAAAGCCATCGGTAAAGGCAACGGGTTGAGCGCCAGCCGGCGAGTGAGGCACGGCCAATGGCTCAGCCAGTGGAATGGTCACCGCAAAACGGGAACCCCGATCCGGGCGAGATGACACGTCAGTGTCGTACCCCAGCACCCGCACCATGCGCTCCACAATCGCCAGCCCAAGGCCCACGCCCTGGCGACCACCGGTGCCCCGGGGCAGGAGCTGATGGAACTCGGTGAAAATCTCACGGATCTTGTCCTCGGCAATCCCCACGCCGGTGTCCCACACCTCAATGCGCAACCTGTTGCCACGCCCCCTGAGGGCCAACAGTACGCCCCCTGACCGGGTGTAACGAAAGGCGTTGCTCAGCAGGTTGCGGATGATTCGGGTCAGCATGCGCTGGTCGGTGCGGATCATCGCCGGTAACACACGAACCCGGAACGACAGCCCCACATTGGCCGCCACCGCCTCGAACTCCTCGCCCAGACCCACCGCCAGGGCAGCCAAATCGGTATAGACCAGATCCGGCTTCATCGCCTGCTGGTCCAGTTTGGAAATGTCCAGCAGATCCGCCAGCAAGTCCTCGGCGCCTTCAAGGGCCCGATGCACCTGATGCACCATGCGGCTTTCCTGCGCTGGCAGGGGGCTGTCCTGCAGCGCGGAAATCATCAAGCGGGCAGCATTCAGCGGTTGCAACAGGTCGTGACTGGCAGCGGCAAGGTATTTGTCCTTGCTGCGATTGGCCTCCCGCGCGGCCTCCATCGCCACCATCAGCTCGTGCTCGACCTTTTCACGCTCCTCGATCTGGTAACGCAGGCCCACATTGGCGTTCTGCAACGCTTCGGTCCGCTCTTCCACCCGATGCTCCAGTTCGGCATTCAGCCGCACCAGTTTCTCTCGCGCCTGAACCCGCTCGGTGATGTCGGCCACAAACGCCTCCACCACTTCCGGCCCCAGATCGGGGCGTCGTAGCATGGTGATGGCGACGTGCACCGGTTTGCCATCTCGCTTTCTCAGCTGGCTTTCGCGGGCGCTCAGACTTCCACTGTCCAGCAGCTCCTGGCGCAGTTTGTCGAAATCCGCCGCACTGGAAAACAGCTGTTCCCGCAAGCGAATCACCCCGGCCTTGAGATCATCCGTGCTCTCGTAACCGCAGATTCTGGCCATGGCGGGGTTGCAGGCTAGAAAACCGCCACGCAGGTTGGCCTGGAATATACCGTGCAGGGCATTCTCGTACAGCCATTTATAGCGGTTGCGCTCCTGCTCCAGCTCTTCGATCCGATCCTGCAGCGCGGGGTAATAATTCTTGCGGACAGACTGGCTGCCGAGACCCAGCAGGTCGCCAACCCCGTATCCCCCTTCCTGTTCGTCAGAGGGCTTCTTCATAGACAACCTGGACGTCCCGCAGCGATGATTTGCGGGGATTGGTGAGAATGCACGGATCCTGCAGGGCAAACCCGGAAAGGTACGGAATATCCGACACACTGACGCCCAGCTCCGCCAGCCGGGACTCCAGCCCGACCGTGCGCTTGAGCTCGATGATACGGTTCATCAGGCGCTTCTTGATCTCGGTTTTGTTCATGCCGCGGGTATCGATATCCATGGCTTCGGCCACCTTGCGGAAGCGGTCTTCCGCGAACGGAAAGTTGAACGCCACAACGTGTTCGAGCAGCAACGCATTGCACAAACCATGGGGCAGATCCAGATAGCCTCCGAGGCTGTGGGACATGGCGTGAACCGCGCCCAGAATCGCGTTGGAAAACGCCAGCCCGGCCTGCATCGAGGCCAACATAACCTGTTCCCGCAGATACGGGTTCGACGTATTGGCCACCAGCGGCTCGAGGTGGCGATTGATCAGCCGGATCGCTTCCAGCGCGTGGGTATCGGTCAGAGGTCCACTGCCCGTGGACACAAACGCCTCGATGGCGTGCACCATGGCATCCACCCCGGTACAGGCGGTCAGGAAGCCGTCCATGGTTTCGGTCACTTCCGGATCAATCAAGGCAACGTCCGGTACCACCGCCTTACTGATGATCGAGAACTTGAAGCGACGATTCGGGTCGGAAATGATGGCGAACTGGGACACGTCCGCAGACGTGCCTGCCGTGGTCGGAATCAGGATCATCGGCGGCGAGGGCGAGGTAATGGTGTCGACACCTTCGAACTCCAGAATATTGCAGCCGTGGGCGCTGACAATTCCGATGCCCTTGGCGCAGTCCATCGGACTGCCACCACCGATGGCGACAATGACATCACACTCGCTGGAACGGTACAGCTCCGCACCGGCCATGACTTCGTCTACCCTGGGATTCGGAGACACACCGGTGAAGACCGTTACCCGAAGACCTGCCGCCATCAGAATGTCGACTATTTCCGCTACCCAGCCGGCCTGCTCGACCCCGGGGTCGGAGACCAGAAACACGTGGCGGGCCCCGAAGTTACTGGCGAAATTAGCCACCGCCTTGCGGGAGCCGGCACCGAAGACGATTTCCGGGGAGACAAACTTGCGAAGCGCAGAAATGTCCTGATTCATAGGGCGATGCTCAAGGTATTTATTGTTGTAGGATCTGGCAAAAGTTTAACTCAAGTTCGCCCCCCGATCACCGGACTTCGCTCCCTGTCGTCCATAAAAAGCGTAAAGCCACTCCAGCGTTCGGGCCTGATTGACCGGGCGCCGGAACCCGTGACCCTCATCCTCGAACCAGTGCAGCTCTGGTGACTGGCCCGACGCCTTCATGGCCGCCACCATGGCACGGGTCTGTTCCGGCACCACCACCGCATCCTGACCGCCCTGGAAGAAAATCACCGGCGCCCGGATCTGATCGCACAGGTGCCGCGGTGTGCGCTCGTGCCAGCGCTGGGGGTGATGCTGCGGTGGGCCCAGCAACCAGTCCAGATAGCCGGATTCGAAACGATGGGTCGCGGCCCTCAGCTGCAGCGGATCGGTCACCCCGAACAGACTTGCACCGGCGGCAAATCGGCGGCTGCGGGCCAACGCCATCAGCACGGTGTAGCCACCAGAGCTCCGCCCCTGAATGAAGATACGCTGGCCATCCACCAACCCACTGGTGCCAAGGCAGTCAGCGGCCCGCTCCATATCGGCGGCGTCCACCTCCCCCCAACCACCGGCAAGTGCCAGGCGAAAGGCGCGGCCATACCCGCTGCTGCCACGATAGTTCATCTCGGCCACGGCAAAACCGCGCTGACACCAGTACTGCACCTGGGGATTGAACACCGGGTAGGCGGCTGAGGTCGGGCCGCCATGAACCATCAGAATTAACGGCGACGACGCGGATACAGTCAGATTGGGCCGGTACAGGAATCCGCTGAATGCGGGGACGTCGCTGCCGCCTGAGGGCACCTCGAACAGCATCGGCAATGCCAGCGACTGCAGCTGCTCCGGCACTTCACCGCCGGCCACCACCTCGGCGGCGCCGCTGTGCGGGTCCACGTTCACAATAGCATCCAGCCGTGTCGCAGAACGGGCAATGCAGACCAGCTTACCGGCGGTGAGGCGCAGGCAACGGAAATCACTGAATTCCGCGGCTACCCGCTGACCCGCGCAATGCGGGTGGTATAACCAGAGCTCGCCGCTGCCATCCCGGTAGTGAACCCGCGCCCAACCACCATCCGGGAGGGGCACGTGATGGGATTCACCCAGTTGCCAGGGGGCATTGGCGTGATCCAGCGGCGGGCCGCCGCCGTTGACCCAATCGCCGTCCGCGCCATCCGGGTCGAGACACCACGGCTGCCACCAGCCCCGGTGATCCGACAACACCCACAACCCGGATCCGGCGTACACCGGTTGCTGGACCGAGCCTTCCGTTGCCGTGGGCCAGGTCTCACACCCCCGCAAGCACCCGCTTTCGGTCACCACCGCCGTCCACAGTGTCGTTCGTATCCACGGCATGTCCGGCAGTTGCCAGCTCACCCACGCCAGCTGACGCCCGTCAGCGGACAGTGCAGGCGCGCCGTAGAAATCCTGCCCGGCGTGGAGCACCCGAATACCCTGCTCCGCGCTGACCGCCACCAGCTGTTGGCGACCGCCGGCTTCCCGCACGGCCAGCACACGCTGGCGATGGGGATCCGCAACCAGCCCGCCAAAGGCGGCGTCGGGCTCATCAGTGAGCCGTTGGCACCGGCCATCGTCCGCGAGAAAGTGAATCTGCTGATCTTCACTGACCAGAAACAGGCCGCTGTCGAGCGCGGCCAGACTGCCGCCGCCATAACCGTTGATGCGGCTGCGCACACTGAGGCCCGCCGGCCCGAAAGGCTCAGGGCCCCGTGCGGTCAACCGCCACAGCGCTTGAATCCCGGAGGTCGGATCCGGCTCCAGCCAGAAAAGGCCGGCCCCGGACACCGCCAGTTCGAGGCGCTGGGCAAACGTGGCACAGGCCTGACTCGCACTCAGCCGACAAGCAGGCGAAGCCGTAAGCGCCGTTGCCTGTGGCCGCTGATCAGCCCCGGAATAGCAGTTTTGAGTTATCCGCATTGCGATAGATCAGCCCGTCGATGCCGGCCGTGGCGTGCTCAGCAGCGGTCCTCGCCGCCAGAATCCGATCGTGGTGAGGCGACTTGCCACACACCGGGTCAGCGTTATCGGCGTTGCCGGTCAGTAAATACGCCTGACAGCGGCAACCGCCCAAATCCTTGCCCTTTTCATCCCAGGAGCGACAGGGTTCCGGCATCCAGCTGTCGCCGCGGTAATGATTGAAGCCGGGGCTGTCGTACCAGATGCTGTGAAGATCCGTGTCACGCACGTTCGGGAAGTCGATGGGCAGCAAACGGGCACTGTGGCAGGGCAACGCTGTGCCGTCCGGCGCTACCGTCAGAAACAGGCTTCCCCATCCATTCATGCACGCCTTGGGTCGCTCCTCGTAATAGTCCGGCGTCACGAAAATCAGCTTCATGGCAGCACCGACCGCGGCAAGATGCTGACGATAGGCATTGACCTCGGTCTCGGCTTTCTCCAGTTGCGCCCGGGAGGGCATCAGCCCCTCGCGGTTCTCGAATGCCCAGCCGTAATACTGGCAGGTCGCCAGCTCGACATAGTCCGCCCCCAGCCTTTCGCACAAGGCCATGATGTCGTTCATCTGGTGAATATTGTGGCGGTGGATCACGAAATTGAGCACCATCGGGTAACCGGCGTCCTTGACTGCGCGGGCCATCGCCAGCTTGTGCTCGAACGCCTTGCGGGAACCGGCCACGGCGTTGTTCAGCTCCGGGTCCGAGGCCTGAAAACTGACCTGGATATGATCCAGACCGGCATCCCGGAAAGCACACACTTTGGCCTCGGTGAGTCCCAGCCCCGAGGTGATCAGGTTGGTGTAATAGCCCAGTTGCCGAGCCTCGGCGATCAGCTCCGGCAGGTCCTGACGGACCAGCGGTTCACCACCGGAAAAGCCCAACTGCGCCGCGCCCATCTGACGCCCTTGGCGCAGCACCCTCGCCCACTCCGCGGTGCTCAGTTCCTGAGCCGTCTGGGCAAAATCCAGCGGATTGGAGCAGTACGGACACTGCAGCGGACAACGGTAGGTCAGCTCGGCCAGCAACCACAGCGGCGGACCGATGCCCGGGCGGTCCCCGCCGGGCATGGGGGGGTGGTCGTTCATGTGAACAGTATCCACTGCTTCTGTTCCGCATCACTCAGAAAATCACTGACGTCGGTCTGCAGCGAACCGGCGTCCGGAAACTGCTGTTCCAGTACGGCCACAATGGCGGCCACGGTTCGCTCGCCGTCAATCTCCTTCAGCACCGCACCGGCGCTTTCGTTCAGCCGTACCATGCCCTCCGGGTACAGCAAGACGTGGGCATTCTGCGCCGGCTCCCACTGGAAGCGGAAACCCGGACGCAGCCGGGGTACGCTTGCCAGCCGGTCCGTCATGACAGCCCCCGATGCCACGCGGGCTGGTCGGTGACGGTATGATACGGTGGCGTCTGGTGCAGATAAGCCATAGTCAGGGCATCCAACATCGACCATAAGATATCCAGTTTGAATTGAAGAATCTCCAGGGCACGGGCCTGGCTTTCAGCCGTGATGAAACTGTCCAGAGTGATGGCCAGACCGTGTTCCACGTCACGCCGCGCTTCGGATAACCGTTTGCGAAAATAGCTGTAGCCGCTGCCCTCGATCCAGGGGTAGTGCTGCGGCCAGCCGTCCAGCCGGGACTGGTGAATCTCCGGCGCAAACAGCTCGGTCAGGGAGGAGCAGGCGGCTTCCTGCCAGGTGGCCCGGCGGGCAAAATTCCGGTAGGCGTCTACCGCAAACCGGACACCCGGCAGCACGTGGCGCTGATCGACAACTTCGTCCCGGCTCAGGCCCACCGCCTCGGCCAGGGACAGCCAGGCCTCGATGCCGCCGGCATCACCGTCATGGCCGTCGTGGTCGAGAATCCGCTGCAGCCACATCCGCCGCACCCCGGCATCCGGACAGTTCGCCATGATGGCGGCATCCTTGCGGGGAATGTTGATCTGGTAGTAGTAACGGTTCGCCACCCAGCCGCGGATCTGTGCCGGCGTGCAGTGTCCGCCATACATGGCTTTATGGTAGGGATGATAAATGTGGTAGTACTGCCCTTTATCTCGCAGGGCCTGCTCGAAGTCTTTGCGGTCAAGCACAGTGCGGGCAATCGCGTTCATGAGGGATCCGCCAGTTCAATGTGCATTCCGTCCCACGCCACTTCGATACCGTGACGGGCCAGCTCGGCGCGCTCGGGAGAGTGTTCGTTGAGAATCGGATTGGTGTTATTGATGTGAATCAGGATCTTGCGGCGTGCCGGCAGGGTGTCCAGCACCTCGATCATGCCACCGGGACTACTCTGTGCCAGATGCCCCATGTCCTGTCCGGTTCGGGTTCCCACTTCCTGGCGGATCATCTCGTCATCGTGCCAGACGGTGCCGTCCACCATCAGCACATCGGCCCGGCGCATCCAGTCCAGAATCCGGGCATCGGGTGCACCCAACCCGGGTGCATACAGCAGCGTTTGGCCGGTACGGGTATCCTCCAGGAAAACGCCGATATTGTCCCCCGGGTGGGGATTGTCCCGACGCGGCGAATAAGGCGGCGCATTGCTCAACAGAGGAATCGCGGTTAGCCTCAGGGACGGCGCGCAGGCGATAGTGAAGGGCTCACTCTCGGTGGCGGGCACCTCCCGCCAGGTCAGCCCACCGTTCCAGTGCTTGAGCATCCGGAACAGAGGAAATCCCGAGCTCAGGTCCTCGTGCACCTGGGCCGTACACCAGACATCCAGCGGCAGGCCCTCGCGCAGGGTCAGCAGGCCAGTGGTATGATCCACCTGGCTGTCGATCAGCACCACGGCGCTGATGCCGGTATCCCGCAACGCGCGACCCGGTTGCATGGCCGGAAACGCCGCCAGCTGGGCACGAATGTCGGGGGAAGCATTGAACAGGATCCAGTGCTCACCGTCTTCACTGACCGCAATGGAGGACTGGGTGCGGGCGCTGGCGCTCAGAGTACCCTTGCGGAAACCGTCGCAGTTGGCACAGTTACAGTTCCACTGGGGAAAGCCACCGCCGGCGGCGGAACCGAGTACATGGATATACATGGGGGCACTCCGGACCAAAAACGGCCAGCGTCAGCCGGCTGGCCGCTCAGGTGTTCAGCGGTTGGCGAAGTACATAGTGACTTCGAAACCGATCCGCAGGTCTTCGTAGGCTGGTTTGGTCCACATAATGCTCACCTCTATTGTCATGATTGTTAGCGCACTCAGGGTGAGTCAGCGGCTGTACCGATAACTCACCTATCATCCTAGCGGCGCTGGCAAGCATCCCATATGGTACTTTGGCACTGTTTTCCGGCCTCCCAAAGTTGCAGGCCGAGCCTTGCACGCAGCCACAAAAAAGGGCCCCTGTGCAGGGGCCCGAAACGTAGCAAAACAGCTCCGGCAGAGCCGGAGCCTGAAGACGCACATCCGTTGTGCTCGCCCAATGGCGGGCCGGTGTGGAAGGCCCGCTTTTCACCGCCCGATCAGAAGAAACCCAACGGGTTGATGTCGTAACTCACCAGCAGGTTCTTGGTCTGCTGGTAGTGATCCAGCGCCATCTTGTGGTTCTCGCGGCCAACGCCGGACTTTTTGTAGCCACCAAAGGCTGCGTGAGCCGGATACTGGTGGTAGCAGTTGGTCCATACGCGGCCCGCCTGGATGGCGCGGCCCATGCGGTAGGCGCGGTTGATATCACGGGTCCAGAGACCGGCACCCAGGCCGAACTCGGTATCATTCGCGATGGCCAGGGCTTCTTCCTCGTCCTTGAAGGTGGTGACACCCACCACCGGGCCGAAGATTTCTTCCTGGAACACGCGCATATTGTTCTTGCCTTTGAACAGCGTGGGCTGGACATAGAAGCCGTTGTTGTACTCGCCCTCCATTTCCTCACGGCCACCGCCGGTCAGCACTTCCGCACCTTCCTGCTTGCCGATTTCCAGGTAGGACATGATCTTGTCGAACTGCTCCTTGGACGCCTGGGCGCCTACCTGCACATCGGTATCCAGCGGGTTACCACGCTTGATAGCCTTGGTGCGCTCGATGACCTTGGCCATGAACTCGTCGTACATATCCTCCTGCACCAGCGCGCGGGACGGGCAAGTACATACCTCGCCCTGGTTGAAGAACGCCAGCACCAGCCCTTCCACGCACTTGTCGATGAACTCCGGCTCGGCCTGCATCACGTCCGAGAAGTAGATGTTGGGCGACTTACCACCCAGCTCTACGGTAGACGGGATGATGTTCTCGGCCGCGCACTTGAGGATGTGAGCACCCACCGGGGTGGAGCCGGTGAACGCGATCTTGGCGATGCGCTTGCTGGTGGCCAGCGCCTGACCGGCTTCGATGCCGTAACCGTTGACAATGTTGACCACGCCCGGCGGCAGCAGATCGCCGATCAGGTCCATCAGCACCAGAATGCTGGCGGGGGTCTGCTCGGCAGGCTTCATCACCGTGCAGTTGCCAGCCGCAAGGCAAGGCGCCAGCTTCCACACCGCCATCAGCAGCGGGAAGTTCCAGGGAATGATCTGACCCACAACACCCAGCGGCTCATGGTAATGGTAGGCCACCGTGTTGTTGTCGATGGCGCTGGAGGTGTCCTCCTGAGCACGGATGCAACCGGCAAAATAGCGGAAATGATCCACCGCCAGGGGCAGATCGGCGTTGATGGTTTCACGAACCGCCTTGCCGTTGTCCCAGGTTTCAGCCACCGCAAGCATCTCGATGTTCTGCTCGATACGATCGGCAATTTTTAACAGGATATTGGAGCGCTCGGTGGTCGAGGTCTTGCCCCAGGCCGGCGCGGCTTTGTGGGCAGCATCCAGAGCCAGCTCGATGTCTTCGGCGGTGGAGCGGGGGATGTCACAGATCGCATCACCGGTCACCGGGGTGATGTTCTCGAAATACTGGCCCTTGACCGGGGCAACCCACTCGCCACCAATATAGTTTTCATAACGGGATTTGAAGGAGACGACGGAGCCATCCTTTCCTGGTTGTGCGTAGATCATGGTCTCGACCTCTTGTTGTGTTTGTCGCAGGGCAACGCGGCCTTTCGCGTTTACTTATTCACTGTAGACCCCAATCCGGGATAGGTGAATGATGCGATGGAGGCGAAAAACTCCTCCCTTGGTAGTAGATGCATTAACCACCGGGTCTTTAGAGCGGTTTATAAAAAAAGGCTACCCGAAAGTAGCCCCTTTTCTATAAGCACTGTGATGTTGTCAGTTCGCCATTACTTGCTGGCAACCCGATCTTTCGGCAACTTGAAGGTCCAGACCGTCCCGCCCTGGTTGAAGTCCTTGACCACCTTGGCCACTTCACCGCCCCAGAGAGGTACCGCTCCGCCCCAGCCTGTGGAGATGGAGACGTACTGCTCACCGTCCATCTGCCAGGTTA
The DNA here is from genome assembly GCA_017643965.1 of Marinobacter sp. Lineage (GTDB taxonomy): Bacteria > Pseudomonadota > Gammaproteobacteria > Pseudomonadales > Oleiphilaceae > Marinobacter. The sequence continues at coordinate 20,459 of JAEPMM010000003.1, read as the reverse complement.
CCGGGGTACCAACCACACCGGTGCCGGTATTGAACTTGTAGAGCTCCTCACCGGTTTTGGCGTCAAAGGCTTTCAGGAACCCTTCCGGTGTACCGGTGAAAACCAGGTTACCGGCGGTCGCCAGAACACCGCCCCAGAGCGGGGCCGGGTTGTTGTAGCGCCAGACTTCTTTACCGGTTTTCGGATCCATGGCGCGCAACACGCCGATGAACTCGTCGTTACCTGGCTTGATGGTAAAACCGGCGCCCAGGTAGGCCGCACCTTTCTTGTAAGATACCGGCTCGTTCCAGATGTCCATGGACCACTCGTTCGAGGGCACGTAGAACAATTCGGTGTCTTTGCTGTACGCCATGGGCATCCAGTTCTTGCCCCCGAGGAACGCCGGGAACGCCACTACGGTTTCGCCTTTCTCTCCATCTGCGTCAGCCGGGTTGCCCGGACGGCCATTTTTGGTGTTGTAAATGGGGCTGCCATCCTTGTTCAAACCTTCGGCCCAGGTGATCTTGTCGACGAACGGGAATCCACGAATAAAGTCTCCGTTCTCGCGGTTCAACACGTAGAAGAAGCCATTACGGTCCGCGGTGGCGGCGGCCTTGACGGTCTTGCCGTTCTCCTCGTAGTCGAAGGAAATCAGCTCGTTGACGCCGTCGTAATCCCAGCCGTCATTGGGCGTGGTCTGGAAGTGCCACTTGATGCTGCCATCGTCTGGATCAATCGCGAGGCGGGAGGACGAGAACAGGTTGTCACCCGGGCGCAGGTGGGAGTTCCAGGGTGCAGGGTTGCCGGTGCCGAAGAACAGCGAGTCGGTATCCGGGTCGTAGGTGCCACCCAGCCAGGTTGCTGCGCCACCGGTTTTCCACATGTCGCCGGGCCAGGTCTTGCCAGCTTCGCCGCCGGAGATGCCGTTCTCGATTTTCTTGCCGTCCTTGTAGACGTAACCCATGTGGCCTTCCACCGTCGGGCGGGTCCACAGCAGGTCACCGGTTTTCGGATCCCGGGCTTCGACGGTGCCCACAATGCCAAATTCACCACCGGATACGCCAGTGATCAGCTTGCCTTTGACGATCAGCGGGGCTGCAGTCATGGAGTAGCCGGCCTGATAATCGGCGACTTTCTTGATCCATACCACATTGCCGGTGTCTTTGTTCAGGGCGACCAGCTTGGCGTCGAGGGTACCGAAAATGAACAGGTCGTCGTACAGAGCACCACCCCGGTTGACCACGTCGCAACAGGGCATAATGCCATCCGGAAGGCGAGCATCGTATTGCCATATTTCTTCGCCGGTACGCGCATCAACCGCATAAGCCCGTGAATAGGAAGCCGTTACGTACATAACGCCGTCCTTGACCAGTGGCTGGGATTCCTGACCCCGCTGTTTTTCACCACCGAAGGAGAACGCCCATGCCGGCTGAAGAAACTTGACGTTGTCTGTGTTCAGGGCGTCCATCGGGCTGAATCGCTGGCCCTGAACACCCATGCCATAGCTAACGATGTCATCAACCGTATCCTGGTCATTCAGGATGTCTTCATCGGTGACCGCATGGGCCCCCAGGGATACGGCCAGTGCCAGGGCACTGGCGGTAAACTGTTTGCCGAACGAAATCGATCTCATGGTTGCGCTCTCCAAAGTCTCTTGTTGTCAGTATGTCCAGTGAACCGGGAGTTCTTCCCGCCTCTGAACATCATTCTTGGCCCCACACGCATTCCCAACAATTAATCGCCCGAACAGGTTTTCTCATCACTTGGTAGTAAGACCGCCAATAAAAAAGCCCGCGCATGGCGGGCAAAGCAGACAGTCACCGGCTTATTCAGCCTCTTCCTCCGGGCCGAGAATCTCGTCGTAGTATCCGGGTCGGTTGTAGGAAAGCCCGTGGCTGGCGTAAAGCTCGGCCATCTCTCCAGACCTGACCATGCGGTCCACAATGGCGCCAATAGCGTAGCCAAGGGCCCTGTGGGTGTGGCGAACGGCCAGGCCCACGTCCCATACCTGTTTGGTCATGCCGGGGAAACCATTTCCGGCCTTGGCGAAACCATTACCCTGGCGGGCCTCCAACTGGTGCTCAATTTCCGCCAGCATACCCATAACGCCGGCAACCTCGCCCTCACCCATCGCGCGGAAAGCCTCACCGACATTCCGGTAATGCTGGACCTGATCGCGCAACCGGCCACCAAAGGCGGATGTCAGGTAGGTGGCGGGAAGCGTGTCTATCTCCACGCCGATCGGGTGGTACTGGAAAACGGCAACCGTTTCGACCTCGTCCAGCCGGTTGCTGTCGAAGGCAATCTGCCACCGCTCCTGCTGGTAGGGCCCGAAAAACACCACCTGCTCGTTGATCATCTCGCCGGTGGAATCCCGCATGTACTTGAAGGTACTGTCGTAGGGCACCCGCATCATGATGTCCGCTATGCGGGTTTTCGCCAGGTAATGCCCCTTCCAGATATGGTTACGCAGATCGTCACCCAGGTTTTCATCCGGGATAATCCAGTAGGGCCGAAACTCCACACCCAGCCCTTCTGCGATCCGGCGACCCAGGTCTGCATCTACTCCTCTGGCCTCACCATCGACCTCATAGGAATAGGGTGGAAAGTCTTTGTACATGCCAACATTCAGATAGCCTGAGTCCTGCACGATATCCAGGGTTCGGTCCGGAATCAGACTGCGGGACTGTTGAGCCTGCACCTGACTGGCGCCCACCAGCAGCAGTACCAGCATCAGTGCGTGCAAAGCTGACTTCATAAACTCACCTCCCGGAAATTCCAGCCTTGAAGAATGCGCTTTACCCTTTATTCAGGCTGGGGGACCGACTCAATGTAGGTCTTTATGGCCCAGATGGCGGTCTGATCCAGGTTGTCCTTGAACGACGGCATGCCTCGCCCGGTGCCGTTCATGACACGACCGATAAAATACTCGTCATCCCATTCCGTCAATTCCCTCAGGTCAGGAGTCAGTCCACCGGACATGGCTTCAATACCGTGACAAACCGCGCAGTTTCCTGCGTAACCGCTCTTGCCCACCTTGACGGCCTCGGCATGCTTGTCGCCGTGCTCATTTCCCTCTCTGAATGGATTTTCTGTCAGCGCTTCCTTGCCAAGATTGGGTAAGTCACCGGTGTCCACTTCCTGGGGGGTAACATCCCCATGCGACATGGCAAAACCAGCCGTCGCCAGCAGGCCGGCGGCAACCAGGGCCTTTAATGAAAAAGAAACTGACATGTTGTTATACCTCTGTTTTGAATCTCCGTGCGCTGGCCATTAGTTGTAAGTGCATTGCCAGCTACCTGATTCAAGTCTAGGAACACGCCATTCCGATCAGAATGCCACTTTGGCGCCTTCGTTCTAGTTCCTTGGTAGTAGGCGAGCAGAAGCGGCGCCAAAGCACGAGGCTACGAAGCGATCGTGAGAAATTGGCCACGTTTCAACCACACGCAAGCCTGACGGGAACTTTTCCCGGTTTTTATCGACTTTTTCCCGATATTTTCATGATTTTTTCCGTCGCCTTCGTGTTCGCTGCGGGCTAATACTCTGACCGTCAACGCGAGTCAGACGCGTGAATGACAACAAAAACCAAGGGGAAATGAACATGAAACCAAGACATCACAAGTCGGCCATTGCCAGAGCGGTCAGCCTGGCAGTGATAGTAGGCACTGCCGGAGGCCTTTCCTTGCAGGCCAACGCAAAAGACGTCACCTGGGAGGACATCAAGAACGACGCCGAAACCACCGGAGATGTTCTCGGCTATGGCATCGGGCCCAAGGCCCAGCGGTACAGCCCGATGACAACGGTCAATACCGATAACGTTGAACGCCTGGTGCCCGCCTACTCCTTCTCATTCGGCGATGAGAAACAACGGGGCCAGGAGTCCCAGGCACTGGTTCACGACGGCATGATTTACGTTACCGGCTCCTACTCCCGCCTTTTTGCCCTGGATGCCCGAACTGGCAAGAAAGTGTGGGATTACAGCCACCGACTTCCCGAAGGTATACGGCCCTGTTGCGATGTGGTAAACCGCGGCGCTGCCATTTTCGGTGACAAGGTTTTCTTCGGCACCCTGGATGCCGGCATCGTTGCCCTGAACAAGGACACCGGTGAAGTCGCCTGGCGGGAAAAGTTCGCGGACCACGAGGCAGGCTATACCATGACCGGCGCACCGACGCTGATCAAGGACCAGAAGACCGGCAAGGTACTGCTGATTCACGGCTCTTCGGGCGATGAGTTCGGTGTTGTAGGCAAGCTCTTTGCCCGGGACCCGGACACCGGCGAGGAAGTCTGGATGCGCCCCTTCGTGGAAGGACACTATGGCCGCCTCAACGGTGAGAAAAGTACTCCGACCGGCAATCCCGACGCCCCAAGCTGGCCTGACGATCCCGACACCGAAACCGGCAAGGTGGAAGCCTGGAGTCACGGTGGCGGCGCGCCCTGGCAGAGTGCCAGCTTTGACATTGAAACCAACACCATCATTATCGGGGCAGGCAATCCCGCTCCCTGGAACACCTGGAAACGCACCTCGCCGGGCGGCGACCCCCAGGATTACGACAACCTTTATACCTCCGGCCAGGTGGGCGTTGACCCTTCCACAGGGGAGGTGAAGTGGTTCTATCAACACACACCCAACGACGCCTGGGATTTCTCCGGCAATAACGAGTTGGTGCTTTTTGAATACGAGGACGACGGGGAAACCGTCAAGGCCACCGCCCATGCCGACCGCAACGGCTTCTTCTACCTGGTGAACCGGCAAAATGGTGAGTACATCAACGCCTTTCCGTTCGTAGACAACATCACCTGGGCGGAACGCATTGGCGAAGACGGACGCCCGGTAGAAGCAGAAGGCCAGCGCCCACCGCCCCTTGAACCGGGCGAGACCCAGGGCGAAGCCATTGAGGTTTCACCCCCCTTCCTGGGCGGCAAAAACTGGAACCCCATGGCCTATAGCCAGGACACTGGTCTGTTCTACATTCCGGGCAACCACTGGAAAGAGGACTACTGGACGGAAGAGGTTACCTATAAAAAAGGTGCGGCCTATCTCGGACAGGGATTCCGGATCAAACGCATGTACGACGATCACGTTGGCATCCTCAGGGCCATGGACCCGCTTACCGGAGAAGTGGAATGGGAACACAAGGAAAAGCTGCCACTCTGGGCAGGCGTGCTGACCACCAAGGGCGGCCTGGTCTTCACCGGCACCGGAGATGGTTATTTCAAGGCGTTTGACGCAAAGACCGGCGAGAAACTCTGGTCCTTCCAGACAGGGTCGGGGATTATTTCATCACCGATCACCTGGGAAATGGATGGTGAACAGTACATTGGCGTGGTCTCCGGCTACGGTGGCGCAGTCCCGCTCTGGGGCGGCGACATGGCGGAGCTGACCAAGCCAATTTCCCAGGGTGGGTCCTTCTGGGCCTTCAAACTGCCCTCCTGGTCACAAGCCTCCCGCTAAAGCCTACCCGGCATTGACCCGGCGCCTTGCGCCGGGCTTTTTTCAACATCCCGCAAATGGGTATTTGGAGGGACTCGATGATGAAACCACACGTGCTTATCAGCCTGATGGCTGCAAGCCTGCCACTGGCAGCCGCCGACTATCTTGCAGATATCGAAGATGTGCCAGTTATCAACGGCTGCAGGCTGCAGCCCGAAACGACCTGTCCGGGCGCTGACCTGCGCGGTGCAGACCTGTCAAACATGGATTTACACTCCGCTAACTTCAAAGACGCCAATCTTGAAGGGGCCACACTCAATCACAGCAACCTGCGAGGCGCACGACTCGATGGAGCCAACCTCGAGAGGGTAACCGGCCTGAGAGTGAACCTCTACCGTGCTTCCATGCGCGGCGCCAATGTCACCGGGGCAGACCTGCGTGGAGCACAGGCAGAATACCTGTTCGCTCAGGGTTCGGATTTTTCGGGGGCGGATCTCAGTGGCGGCAACTTCGACTTCTCGCGCTTTTCCGGTGCCGTCATGAAAGGGGCTGTTCTGGACTATTCTACTTTCGAGATCGCCTGGATGCCCAAGGCCAATCTCGAGGGAGCAAGCCTTGTCGGTGCCAACCTCCAGGAGGCCAAATTAGGTAATGCCAGCCTGGCGGATGCCGATATGCGAGGCACCCGCATTCACTATGCAACCTTTGTAAACACCTTTATGGAAGGCTGCACAGCCTGCCCCTTTGACTGGTGAGCTCAGGCCCGAGGGCGCTCCGGTAACTGGCCGTAGCGGACAAGCCCGGCATCAACCGCCAGGTGGATAAGCTCAATGGACGAGCTCACCTGCAGTTTGCCCTTCAGCATCGCCAGGTGATTGGAAACGGTTTTGCTGCTGACGCAAAGGCGATTGGCAATGCCCTGAATATCCTCGCCCCGGGCATACATCAGCAGCACCTCCATTTCTCGATGGGTCATATCCCTTAGCCGGTGGTCCACGGGACGTTCCTGGTTCATTGCCAGGCGAGTGGCAATCGGATGTTCAATGTAGGGTTCACCAGCGGCCACCCGCTTTACCGCTTCGGCAAGCTCCTCCGGCGCGCAGTTCTTGGACACAAACCCCATGCCACCAACCTCCAGCGCCTGCTTCACCATCGGCAGCTCATCATGCATGGTAAAAAACAGAATGCCGGCACCACGCCAGCGCTGACGAATCCGCCGCGCCACTTCCAGCCCGGAGATATCCGGCAGCCCCATATCCAGCAGCATCAGGTCCGGGCGGTGTTCCGCCCAGGCGGCGATGGCAGCCTGGCCGGTTTCAACCTCGACTATCTCCAGGCCAGGCATCATGCTTCGCAGCAGGCTGGAGATTCCCTGCCTTACCACGCGGTGGTCGTCAACAATGATCAGCTTCATCGGCGCTTCTCCGGGCTTCGGATTGTCAGCTCAGGGGAATGGTGAGACACACCCTGGTGCCCTGACCTGAACGGCTGAAGAACTCGGCTTTACCGCCCAGGCTGCGTGCCCTTTCGCACATGGACCGGAGCCCGAGACCAGCTCTGGCCGAGAGGTTGTTAGCTCCAATTCCGTTGTCGCGAATCTCGACCTGCAGCACACGGGGCTTCGCAGTCACACCCAATATGGCTTTGGTTGCGGCCGCATGTCTTGAGACATTATTCAGTGCTTCCTGCACAAACCGGTACAGATGGGTCTGTTTCTCACCGGTAAGTTCGGGCAGGCGTTCATCCACCATGAGTTCACAGGTAAGGCCACTGAGTTGCTGCCATTGGTCCACCAGATGATGAATGGCGGACCCCAGTCCGAGCTGTTCCATGACCAGAGGATGCAGATCCTGCAACAGGTGACGAAAATGCTGTTGCACGGTCTCGCAGTGTTCGGCCAATTCCTTCGCCTGATCCTTCTGGCGCTCATTCAGTTCCGGGTCATAGAGCCAGCCGCGAGCCTGGGCGCGAATGCCGGTAATATACTGGCCAAGATCATCATGAAGCACCCGTGCGATGTGTGCCCGCTCACGATCCTGAAGCTCAAGAAGTTCGTTCAGTAATCTGGCAACGGTTTTCTGTTCGGTCTCCAGCGCTTCTGCCATGGTGTTGAACCGTTGCACCAGTTGATCCAGTTCTGTTATTGACTGCCGTGGCAGGCGTGGAGAACCCTCCCCCTCACCAATGTCGTCCATGGCCTTGCCGATGCGCCGCAGCGGCTCTGTCAGCCGGCGCATTGCCAGGAATAACGCTGAAAAGCACAGCAGCATACCGATGCCGAAAGCCAGCGACACCAGAACAAAGTTTTCCCAGATTTCCTCTACTTCGTCGTATGGGTCCACCTGCCAACCTCCGATGACCGGAAGTCCACTCGACTCGCCGGCCCCCAGGGCGCGAATAAACCAGAAAGGGACGTCGCCACCGCCACCGGCAACGCTCTCATCCGACAACGGGCGCAAGTGTCGGAGGCCTGCAATCAGTTCCGGGCCAACCTCTTCCGGCGCTCCAATCATGCCCGCCAGCGTCGATATCCCATCCAGTTCACGGGCAACATCCAGTCTCGCCTGTTTCAGGTAGAAAAAGGCCCCGACACCATAAACCAGGGCAAATACTGCCAGCATCAATAACGCCACCCGGCTGTATGCCCTCATGATTGGAGTCCCGTTCTGCCTGAAGAAAATTGCCTCGACTTCATGCTAACGGTGTAAAAATTCCCGGGAATAGTTCTTTAGTACCGGCAGTTTCCTACTTTCTGAATATTTCAGCGCCTTTCCACGTTCTCTAAGCTGGACTCGACAACAAGTATTCTAAGAGGGGACGGCAATATGGATCTTAAAGGCAGGCTACTGATTGCTTCAGTCCTCTGTGGCTGGCTGCTGGCGCCGGCTTCGGCGGCGGCCCTCGATGTAACCATCGGCTCTATCCACTGGGTACCCGACCAGGGCCCGGTGCTATCCAATGTCACTCCGGAACCGGAAGACGCCGGCCTCCGTGGCGCTGAGCTGGGAATCGCAGACAACAACGCCACCGGCAAGTTCCTCAACCAGAACTATGCGCTGGAGTCCGTCATGGCCAGCGATGAAGAGGGCTCACTGGCCGCCCTCGACAGTATGCTGGAGAACGGCATTGATCTGCTTGTGACCCGCGTTCCCGCGGATACACTGCAGGCCATGGCAAAGCGGGCCGGTGATAAGGCACTGCTGTTCAACGCCGGCGCCTCTGACGATGACCTGCGAATCAGCGAGTGCCAGCCCAACGTTCTGAACACCATTCCCTCCTACGCCATGCTGACCGATGCCCTTGCCCAGTGGCTGAGTATGCGACGCTGGAAAGAAGTGTTCCTGATTACCGGGCCCACGGACCAGGACAAGGCCTGGGCCGACGCCTTCCGCCGCGCCAGCAAACGGTTTGGCCTGGACATCATCGCCGACAAGCCCTGGACCTTCGATTCGGACCTGCGCCGCACGGCTTCCAAAGAACTGCCCGCATTCACCCAGGCGAGTGATTATGACGCCGTGGTAGTTGCCGACGTGCGTGGCGATTTCGGGGAGTACGTGCCGTTCAACACCTGGCTGCCACGCCCGGTAGTAGGCACCCAGGGCATGGGGCCGGAAGCCTGGCACCGGGTGGTTGAGGCCTGGGGTGCGGCGCAACTGCAGAACCGCTTCCGGGAACTGGCCGGGCGAGAAATGAACAGCGAAGACTATGCCGCCTGGGCCGCCATACGCTCCATCGGCACCACCGTAACCGGGCTCAGTAAGGCAGGCCACTCGAACATTCGCGAGTATCTCTTCACCGATGATTTCCAGCTCGCCGCCTTCAAGGGCCGCAAGCTGACTTACCGTCCCTGGAACGGGCAGCTCCGCCAGCCAATCCCCCTGGTTCACCCGCAGGGACTGGTAGCGACGCCACCACTGGAAGGCTTCCTCCATCCCGATTCCGAACTGGACACCCTCGGCTACGACAGGCCGGAGAGTGACTGCCGGATCAATTGACCCCACTGAAGAACAAGAAGGAACACTGACCATGAAAAATGCTTTCAAGATCGCAACCCTGGCAGCCGCCATCGGGCTTTCCGGCCAGGCGCTGGCAAGCCTGGCCTATGTTTCAAACGAGAAGGACAACACACTCTCGGTGATCGACACTGCCACCCAGGAAGTAGTGGATACCATTGATGTCGGGGCCCGACCAAGAGGCATCCTGCTATCCAAAGATCACACCAAACTGTATATCTGCGCCAGTGATGACGACACCGTCCAGGTACTGGACCTGGCTACCCGCAAGATCATCGACACCCTGCCCTCCGGCGAGGACCCCGAGCAGTTTGCCCTGCACCCCAACAACCGCCACCTCTACATCGCCAATGAGGACGATGCCATCGTCACGGTAGTGGATGTGGAAACCAAGGACGTTCTGGCCCAGATCGATGTTGGCGTGGAACCGGAAGGCATGGCGGTCAGCCCGGACGGCAAGTGGGCGGTGAACACCAGTGAAACCTCCAGCATGCTGCACTGGATCAACACCGAAACCTTCGAAATCGAGAAGAACACAGTTGTGGGCCAGCGCCCGCGTCACGTCGAGTTCACCAAAGACAGCAAGATTGCCTGGGCCTCGGCAGAGATAGGGGGCACGGTGCACATCTTCGATGTGGATACCATTGAAGAGATCAGGCAGATCGAATTCCAGATCAAGGGTGTGCCCCAGGACCGGGTTCAGCCGGTGGGCATTGAGCTCACCTCGGATGGCAAGTACGCCTTCGTAGCCCTCGGCCCCTCCAACCACGTCGCAGTGGTGGATGCCCAGACCTACGAAGTGCTGGATTACCTGCTGGTCGGTGCACGGGTCTGGCAGCTGGATCTGGACAAGGACGAGAAGTTTCTCTACACCACCAACGGCGTGTCCAGTGATGTATCGGTCATCGATGTGGAAGAGCTGAAGGTGATCAAGTCCATCAAGGTGGGCCGCTTCCCATGGGGTGTGGTCATCGATCCCACTTCATGACCATTGAAGCCCGCAACCTCAGCTTTCGCTACGGCGACAAGCCGGTGCTCAAGGAGGTCAGCTTTGTGCTGACCTCTGGCGGTTTTCACGCTCTGCTGGGGCCCAACGGCGCCGGCAAGTCGACGCTGTTCGGCCTGCTGACCCGGCTTCTGGCCTTGCAGCAGGGCGACGTCCTGATGGCCGGGCAGTCCCTGAAAAAGCAGCCCGCAGAGGCCATGCGCAAGATCGGCGTGGTGTTTCAACAGAATGCCCTGGACCTGGATCTGACCGTGCGTCAGAACCTGCTCTATCACGCCGCGCTTCATGGCCTGTCACGCAAAGAGGCCCGGCTGCGGGGCGACCGGGAGCTGACACGTTTCCAACTGCTGGAACGGGCGAACGAACCGGTGCGAAAGCTCAATGGCGGCCACCGCCGGCGGGTGGAGATAGCCCGCGCCCTGCTCCATGAGCCTTCCCTGCTATTACTTGATGAACCCACAGTCGGGCTGGATGTGGCTAGCCGGCGGGGGCTGAACGATCACGTGCGCACGCTATGTGAATCCGATGGCCTGACCGTGCTCTGGGCCACCCACCTGATCGAGGAGGTTCGCCCGCAAGACCGGGTGCTGATCCTCCATGAAGGCAAACTGCTGGCCGACGGCACAGGGCATGACATCTGCGAGGCCGAAGGCACACGTGACCTGGCGGAAACCTTCCATACCCTGACAGGAGCCGGTTGATATGAAAGCCGCCCATTACTGGCACTGTTTCATCGGCATCCAGACCCGGGAGTGGCTGCGCTTCTGGCAACAACGGACCCGTTTTGCCAGCGCCCTGGTAAGGCCGCTGTTGTGGCTGGTGGTGTTCGCCGCCGGCTTCCGGGCGGTTCTGGGCATCTCCATCATTCCGCCCTACCAGACCTACATCACCTACGAAACCTACATCGCCCCCGGGCTTTGCGGCATGATCATCCTGTTCAACAGCATGCAGGGTGCACTTTCCATGGTTTACGACCGGGAACTGGGCAGTATGCGGGTGCTGCTAATGAGTCCGCTGCCGCGGCCGCTCCTGCTGGTAACCAAGTTGCTGGCAATGGGGGTGGTGTCTGTTGGTCAGGTGTATGTATTCCTGCTGCTGGCGTTACTGGTGGATGTGGAACCGCCGCTTTGGGGCTATCTGGCGGTACTACCTGCGTTGGTATTAACGAGCCTGATGCTCGGGGCTCTGGGCCTGCTGATCGCCACCTGGATCAAACAGCTGGAAAATTTTGCCGGCGTGATGAACTTCGTCATTTTCCCGATGTTCTTCATGTCCTCGGCTTTGTACCCGCTCTGGCGCATGAATGAGGCCAGCCCCTGGCTCTACTGGATCTGCCAGTTCAATCCGTTTACCCATGCGGTGGAAGCCATCCGGTTCTCCCTGTACCTGGAGTGGAACCCGATGGCGTTTGGCATCACCGCGGCTGTGACGGTTGTTTTTGCGCTGCTCGCGACAACCGGGTTCCGGCCTCAGCGGACCAAGATCCTTGGCACCTCTAAGCCTGCTTGATTGGGTGGTAGTGGGTTGTGGAGGAGAGGCTTCCAAAACACGCTCAAGCACATCCATGTGACGCTTGGGCTCCGCCATCCATGGCTCCGCACAGTTTTGGAAGCCTCTCCCCCACAACCCACCCAAACTCCGTGCTGGCCTGTTCTCCGTAGGTCGGATTAGCGAAGCGTCATCCGGCAAACTCTCAGGACCCCGCAAGATCCAGCCGCCGCAGTTTGCCCAACAGGCCACCAATCAACCCTGGCTCACCAACCTTGTCATCCCACTGCAACCGCGCCGGCTTGCCATCCAGATACCACAACCGGTTAGCCAGGATCTCTGCATCCCCACCATCATGGGTCACGCAAATCATTGCCATCCCGGGATTGGCATCCAGAATCCCCGCAATCAGCGTCTTCAACCCATCCGCCATCACCGGATCCAGTGACGCAAACGGCTCGTCCAATAACAACAGATCCGGTTTTACCGCCAGACACCTGGCCAACGCGGCACGCCGAGCCATACCCAGGGACAGCTGGTCCGGCAGGTAATGGCCATACCCCTCCAGCCCCACACTGACCAGATGCGCTTCCGCTTCCTCCGAACTCGCTCCCGCCAGCCGCAGATTGGCATTCAGGGTCCGCCAGGGTAAGAGCCGATGCTCTTGAAACAGATAACCTACTCTCAACTTCTCTCGCCCTATGATCGCTTCTGCCGGAATGGTTTTATCCAGCCCGGCGATGGCGTTCAATAATGTGGTTTTACCAATCCCGGACGGCCCCAGGAGGCAGATGTGATCCCCCCGCTCGATGGTGGCAAGCACTTCCCCCAGCACCGGCTGGCCAAAGCTGCGGCCGGCGATCTGCAGTTCAAGCATGGGCGGCCTCCGGCTGGCGCCAGCGGCTGGAGCGGCGTTCCAGGGGCTGCAGGATGGCCAGTTCGATGAGCTGGACCACGGCGATAAACGCCAGGCTGTAGGCGAGGATGGCGGCTACGTCGAATACCTGGAAGGCCATGTGCAACTGGAAACCGATGCCATTCGAGCGGCCGAGCAGCTCCACCACCAGGACGATTTTCCAGATCAGCGCCAGTCCGCCGCGGGTGGCAGCCATCAGATAGGGAAACAATTGCGGCACCCAGACTTCGCGGAACCGCTGCCAGCGGGTGAAGTCGTAAACCGTGGCCATGTCTTCAAGCCGGTGATCCAGGCTGCGGGCGCCTTCGCGGACGGTGACCGCGACATTGGGCACTTTGTTGATGACAACGGCCATCACCGCCGCCACTTCCACCAGGCCGAACCAGACGTACATCAGAATGATGGTGACCAGCGCCGGCAGGTTGAGCAGCAGCACCAGCATGGGGTCAAACAGGGCGTTGGTGGTTTTCGAGCGGCCCATGGCGATGCCAATGGCTGTGCCCAGCAGCATTGCCAGGACAAAGGCCACGATCACGCGGGAAAGGGTGGCGCCCAGGTGGCGCCAGAGTTCTCCGGAGACCGCCTCTGCCACTAAGGTATCGAGAACGCTCAAAGGTGTGGGCAGCAACGGTGATTCCAGCAGCCACGCCGCCAGGGCCCAGATCAGGACGAACAAGGGCAGGACTACCCAATAGCTCCAGACCGGTGGGCGACCGGAGAGGTTGCTCACGGCTGCCTCCGATGGAACAGGTCCTCCGGCATCAGGTTGTTGGCATCGGCGCCGGTGAGCGCCAGCAGCCGATGCAGGTCGGTAACCCGTTTATCGGTCTGGAGGGCAGGCGTACCGGCTACAAAGCCGTCCCGCAGAGCCTCAAGCACCCGGTCTTCCGGGTTGTCCATGAGTCGCCGCAGCCGCTGCCAGTGTGATTCTTCTTGCGCGAGTTCCGCTTTGGCCTGATGCAGGGAGGCGGCAAACTGATCGATCAATGGTTCATGGTCTTCGGCCCAGCCCGCCGGAAACACATACCCCAAAACCGGCAGGTTGCGATCCATATCCAGGGTATCCAGCAGGTCCGCCATCCCGAAGGCGGAGCGCCAGCCACCTTCCCCCGTCAGTCGGGCGGCGAAATGCCAGTAGGTGACAATCACATCCACCTGATCCCGCTTCAGGGCCTGGCTGAGCAGCGGCGGCGCCGCAAACTGGACGTCGGCGGATTCGTCGAGGCTGATGCCCTGTTGCCCGGCCACCTTCTGAAGCAGTATCCAGCCCTTGCTGTCGGGACCGCCGGCCACGCCAATGCGCTTGCCAGCAAGGTCGGCCACGGAGCGAATATCGGAATCTTCGGGAACCACGATGTCGCCAATCCGGGATGAGAAAGGCACATACAGATAGGGTGTTCCCGCCTCGAACCGGGACTGCGCCCAGAGCAGATCGGCAACAGCACCGTTTACGGATCCACTGGTCACCGCCAGCCGCGAGGCCGGTAGGTTGGCCACCAGTGTCAGTTCAAGGCGATAGCCGTTCTGCTGGTCCAACTGCCGGTGCAGGATGTGGTCCAGTTCCCAGTGGGCGGTGCCGAACTGCAGCACGCTGACGGACAGCACTGGCAGAGGTGAAGAGTCTCTATCACTGGCATGGCCGAAACCTGCCAGCAAAAAGACGAACAACAGCGTTGGCACGGCCCGCAGGAATGGTCGAGGGGCGGCAGCAGAGGGTTCACGATCGGGCGTTGTTATTGGTTGTTGGTTCATCCCTCCACGATACGAAGCCCGCTACCAGGCAAGAATAGTACTTTGGTGCCTGTTTTTTGGTGCGATGGTCGCATTCAACCGGCGGCGTATATCGCGTGTAATGAAATCATCACAATAATAACCAGAGGCTCAACTCCGATCCCGGAATGCCTTTGTACAGGAGGCCGCCATGCTTAACGAGCTCGATGCCGCACTCACTTCCGAAAAGCGCTATGATGCAGCGGAAGCCATTCCCGAAACTGACCACCACCAGGTAGATGCACCCATGGAGCCGGCTTACAAGATTCTGATCGCCGACGACCACCCGCTGTTTCGCGAAGCCATCAGCAGCGTGATCTCCTCAGGATTCGTCGGCAGCGAGATCATCGAAACTGCCGATCTCGACAGCGCCCTGGACATCACCCGTGAAAACGATGACCTCGATCTGATCCTGCTGGATCTCAACATGCCCGGCATGCATGGCCTCAACGGCCTGATCTCGCTGCGCAACGAAGCCCCCACCATTCCGGTGGTGATCGTGTCTGCGGAAGAGGACAAACAGGTAGTGCTGCAGGCCATCACCTACGGCGCCTGCGGTTTCATCACCAAGTCGTCGCCCCGGGCCCAGATGACCGAAGCCATCCAGCAGATCCTTAATGGCAACGTCTACCTGCCCTCGGACATCATCCGTACCGGCAAGGAAAGTACCAATCGCCGCAGCCGCCATGAGGACAACCCCATCTCCCCGGAGCTGCTGAACTCGCTGACCCGTCGCCAGCTGCTGGTGCTGGAACGGATGTCCAAGGGAGAGTCCAACAAGCAGATTGCCTACAATCTGAACATCGCAGAAACCACCGTGAAAGCCCACGTGTCTGCCATCCTGCGCAAGTTGGGGGTGCATAACCGGGTGCAGGCGATTCTGTCGGCCAGTGATGTGGATTTCAGCCAATACCTGAAGCGGTAACCTTCACCCCCGCAAGAGGTGGTTCAACACGCTGCGCAGTTTCAGCGGCTTCACCGGCTTGTTCATCAGCAGATGGCCCAGCTCGCGGATGTGCTGCTTGAGCTCGTTGGTGTAGTTGGCGGTGATCATCACCACCGGTGCCGGGTCGTGGCGACGGCGGTTGATTTCCGCCACTACGTCCACGCCGTTTTCATCATTGTCCAGGTGGTAATCCGCCAGAATCAGCTCCACCGAGCCGGTGGCCGGGTCCAACTGGCGCTCGAGATCGTCCAGTGACACCGCCGTGACCACCCGGCAGTCCCATCCTTCCAGCAGTGTTTTCATGCCCTGGCAGATGGACGGATCGTTATCAATCACCCAGATCATCGCGCCTCCGAGGCCACCGTCACAGGCCGATATCCGATTCTGGTCCGGTACCGGTCGCCTCGGTTGCAGTTGCCCGAGCGGCACCCTCACGCTGAATACGGAGCCCTTGCCTTCAATGGAGGAGACCGTGACTTCATGCCCCAGGATTCGCGAGATTTTGTCCACGATCGCCAGTCCCAGCCCCAGCCCCTTGTCGGGCTGCGAACCCGCTGGCCGGATGCGTTTGAATTCCTGGAAGATCTCCGTCAACTTGTCGGCCGGTATCCCCGGCCCCGTATCCCAGACCTGCAGCAACACATGATCCTTGCGCCGGCGGCAGCCCAACAGGATCCGGCCGCTGCCGGTGTAGCGGATGGCATTGGTGAGGAAATTGCGGAGAATGCGGGCGAGCAGCTGGGAGTCGGATTCCACCGCCACCGAGCAGGGCACGAAGTCCAGACTGAGCCCCTCAGCAACGGCCATTTGCCGGAATTCCCGAGCGATGTTGTTCAGCAGATCCCGCAGATCAAAGGCGGTCACGTCAGGCTTGATCACACCGGCATCCAGTTTGGAAATATCGACCAACGTACCCAGCAGGTTTTCGACGTCGTCCAGCGACGTACTCACCGAACGCACCAGGCTCTCGGCCTTGGGCCCGAAGGATTGCTCCAGCAGCGCGCTGGTGAACAGGCGGGCCGCATTCAGCGGCTGCAACAGGTCGTGGCTGACCGCCGCCAGGAACTTGGTTTTGGAGAGATTTGCCCGCTCTGCCTCGAGCTTGGCATCCCGCAAGCGGGCTTCCACCGTGGCCCGCTCGGCGATTTCCTGGCGCAACTGACTGTTCAGGACGGTGAGGGCCGCGGTGCGCTCCTTGACCCGGAGCTCCAGGTGATCGTATGCCTGCTCGAGTGCCAGTGCGGTCTTGCGGCGCTCGGTGATGTCACGGATCAACACAAAGAACCCGATGATGTCACCCTGATCGTCAACATTCGGCACGTAGGAGCGGAGCATGTGACGCACTTCGCCCTGCTCACCGGTTTCCTCAAACTCGAAGGTCACATTGTGGCCCGCCATGACTTCCAGAATCTGCGGTAACAGCCGCTGATAAAGCTGCGGGCTGTGAACGCTATCCAAGCGTTTGCCCAGAGGCGAGGTTCCCTGGCGGCCATACCAGGCCGCGTAGACCTTGTTGCAGAACTGAATGGTCATGTCCGCGCCGATGTAGGCAATCAGCGCCGGCACGTGGTCCGTGACCACCCGGATCCAGCGCTCACTCTCTTCCAGCGCCTTGATGCGCCGGGCCATTTCGCTGTTCTTGACGTCGGTGATGTCGGAATAGAGCACCACCAGGCCACCTTCCCGGGTCGGCCGCTCGGTCATCTGCACCCAGCGACGATTGGATAACAGGAACACCACCCCCTCGGCCTCCTCGTGGCTGTGCTCCTCGACAATCAGACCCGAGTTGACGGCACTCGCCTTGACCTCACTGATGGAGGTCCCCGGCTCCGGTGCGTCAAGTCCGGCGTAACGCCAGTAGCTGCGGAAACGGCTGTTGCTCTGGATCAGGCGGTGCTGCCGATCGAACAGCACAAAGCCATCGGCAATGCTCTCAATGGCATCGCTCAGACGCTGGCGGGTGGTCTCGGCTTCTTCCCGGGCCCGGTTCAGCGCCTTGATGCTGCTCTTCAATTCTTCCATGGTCTGGTTCAGGGCATCGGTGCGTTCACGCACCTGCTCCGCCAGCACCACCGAATGCTCGAACGCGGCGTAAGGCTCCGGCTTGTGAGACGAGCCCGATTCAACACGGACGATCAGCGCATCGCGGATCCTTCGCAGGCGCTCGTTCTCGGCTTCAAGTTCGGCGATACGCCGGTCCCGAACCGCTTCCGCGGTAACCTCAGTCTTGTCCGGAGTGGACATCAGGCTGGCCAATGACCACCCCCGTAAACGTCTGGTTGATGTGCATACCGTCAAACTGCTCGCCGTAGGTGTTGAAACCAATGACCTTGTGGTGTCTGAGAAACTCCGAAACCGCCTCCACCTCGCCGGTCAGCTCGGCTTCCAGTCGCCGCAGAAAACAGTCGCAGCCAATGGTGACCAGCGGTGGCCCCACGTCTCGCTCGGCCGCCTCGATCTGGATGCGCACGCTGTCCAGCAGCGATTCCGGCGCCATGGCGGTCATCACGATGCCGGTTTCCACCGCGCAGTAGAAGGTCAGACTTTTATCTCCATTTACCCGCTGAATCGACCGCACAAAATAATGCCCGCCGATTTTCACCCCCAGAGGCCGAAGCGCAAATATCTTGCGATCCAACGCTTCCACGTCGACACCCACTGCCCGGGCGTAGGCATCGGCCGCGGGCTCTGCATTCAGCTCGAACACCGTTCGGCTCTGGGCACAGGCGCGGGTAACCACCAGCTTGTCATCACGCTCAACCATGTGATGGGTGGAAAATACCCGGAAATCGAGAGGCGTGTTCACCAGCATGACCGTAGCGGCGCTGGTGTGGAACTGGCCATCAAAAAACACATGGGTATTGGCCAGGCGTTCGTCGTCCCCCGCCGAGCCGCCGAATTGGGGAATGCTGCCCAGCGCGGCGTTGAGGGTCGCCAGCACCAGCTCCTCCCGGCTGGAAAGCCCGTCCAGCAAGGTAATGGCAAAGGTGTTGCCTTTGACCGGGGCCAGCCGCGCGTCCCGGCAGGTGGCCAGCAGACCGTCGATCACGCTCTGGGCACTTTGCAAGGTAAACCGGTCCAGCTCGCGAATCAGCGCGCAGTCGATGGCGAAATAGCGTTGGTCGAAGCCGATGGCGGTGATGCAGCCACGGCCGTAGCCGTCGGGCGTGATCTCCCCTGCGGACGTGCAGCCACACACGCGAATGCCCTGGAAGGCATGTTCCAAAGCAATACCAAGACGACCCAGGTCGTATTCTGCGGAGCAGAAGAACAGCACGCAGCCCAGATGCTCATGGTGCAACTGGCTGGCCAGGTTGGTGGCCGCGAGCATGGGGTCTCGAACATTGGAGCTCGCAACCCGGACGGCAGGCAGGGTAGTCACTGGCCTCATAAACGGGGATCCCGGAACCGGTTGGCTTTCTACCGATTCTACGGCATTCCCCAAGGCAGCCAATGCGACTTCAGTGCTTTTGATGGGCGCGCCAAAATGTTTGTAAGCCATTGATTAAAATACCCCCTGAATCAATGCCTGGCAGCGCTGCCGGTTTACTCGGAAGCAAACCGGCACTTTAGTCCTACGTGCACCCGCCAGCCGCAGCGGCGTCCTGCCGCCAAATTGGCCGGTGGTTGTTCAGAACATCACAACCGCGCCCAGAGCAAGCGTGTCGGCGTCGGCGGCGTTTGCACCGGTGGACTTGGTCTGCTGCTCAAACATGTTGTACTCCGCCACCAGCTTGAAGTTGCTGTTGATGTCATGGAACACAGCGACCGAGGTGTTCTCGGTTTCGAAATCACCCTGGTCGGAATCCGTCTCCCCGTAGGACAGCACAAACCGGTTTGCGCCCAGGGTGTAGGAGCCCTGGATCAGGTAGCCGTCGGCGTCTTCTTCCGCAATGGGCGCCGCGGTGTCTGACAGCAGCACCGGCACGTCACCCTCGGAGGTAAAACCGGAAGCCGTCAGCGACAGGCCTGCCACCGATGCTTTCAGGCCATAGCCAAGACCCTGGCTGTCCACTTCCGTGGTGGCGTTTTCCGAGCTCTGGTGACGGCCATTGAGCCAGCCGGTCAGGGCAATGCCGCTGAGGTCGGCACTGTAGGTCACTTCCGCCTCAAAGCGGGGGGCAGACTGCTCGGATTCGGCACCCGGGGTGGTATTGGCAGGCTCGAAGATGCCGGCAGCTACTTTCAGACCGCCCAGGTCCGGCGTGCGATAGGTAATCTGGGCGGACGGATTTGGGTAAGGGTAACCGGTACGGATGTTGCCAAAGGAAACGCCGGTGGCGGCACCCGGGGAGCCGAAACCCATCAGAATCTCGTCCAGGAAGATATTGGAGCGGGAGAACAGGCCGAAGTCCTTGCCGATCAGCACCTGGCCGAAACTGCCATCCACCGTCGCATAAAACTGTCGCACATCGATCGCGGTGTCGGTCGGCGACTGCAGGCTGTCGTTGATTGTGGTCCAGAAGGAGGAACGGCCGCCGAGGGTCAGATCACCCATCTCTTTGCTGAAGTTGAAGCCGATGGTGTTGGGCAGGAAACCCATTTTGACGTCGGAGTTGCGGGTATCCGCCACCTTGTCGTCACGATTGACGTAAAACGCGTTGAAATAGCCATCTACCGAGAGGCTGGTGCCATCCTCATTGTAGACATCGATCGCGGCATGAGCTCCGCTACTGGCGCTCATTGCGATGGCAAACGCCGTTGCCAGCCCTGACTTCTGAAATTTTTTGTTGTTCATAGTTCCCCCGTTGTTTTTGGAAATCTGGGATCGGGACTTCGAGTCATCCGATGGTCCCAGGCGCAGCTCTGTCGCCTGAATTTCATCGTCGGCGAAGGTGCGATCGGGGAAAATGCGTCAAGGGAGCAGGTTTGCTGATCTTTTAGGAGGCCTGAGAAACAGGACTTTG